>DAIRCY010000036.1:16396-23322 GCA_036796435.1 Acidimicrobiales bacterium | reverse complement strand
CATTGGCCGCTTCGCTCTGAGCGACGGGTGTCTCACTGACCTGGACACGTTCCGCGTCACACCCCCGTGTCACACCCCCCTGCGATGGTGTCACCGTGAGCACCGAATCGGCACACCTCGTCGAGGCCGCCGCCACTCTCCGCGCGGCACTCGCCCGCTTCGACCCGTCCAGCATTCCAGGAGCCGAGTGTGGCGAGCTCGCGGAAGCGCTCGCCTCTACCGAGAAGGCGTGCGCGGCCGCTCGGCTTCTCGCCGCCGCACGCGCCGTCGCCTGCGGCGCCCACAGAGAAGCGGGCATCCCCGATCCCGCACGCTGGGTCGCACGTCAGGCGGGATCGACGACGCGTCAGGCGAAGGACGCACTGTCGGTCGCAGCCTCCCTCGAGTCCTGCCGCGCCACGAAGGACGCCCTCTTGGCGGGAGAGGTGTCGATCTCCCAGGCAGCGGAGATCACCAAGGCCGCATCGGAAGTTCCCGGCGCCGAGGCCGAGTTGTTGGCGGTCGCAGTGGCGGGGGACCTCACTCAGGTCCGCGACAGCGCGCGGGAGCGCGTGATGAGCTCCATTCCGGTGGACGATCTCCACAAGCGCCAGCTCGCCGCTCGTCGGTTTCGCCACTGGAGAGACGGGCTCGGGATGGTCTGTTTCGAGGGCGCGCTCTCACCGGAGAAGGGCATCCCCTTCGTCAACCGCATCGAGCGGGAGGCCGCTCGGCGCCATCGACAGAGCAAGCAGGAGGGCACTCCCGAACGGTTCGACGCGTATGCGGCCGATGCGCTGCTCGCCCTGACCATGACAGGAGGGAGCGGCAAACGCGATCCCAACGTAGATCTCGTCGTCGTCTGCGACATGTACGCGTGGAGAAGGGGCCATCGTCACGAGGACGAACCGTGCCACGTCGTCGGTGGCGGACCCATCCCGGTCGAAGTTGCCAAAGAGCTCACCGCGGACGCGTTTTTGAAAGTCGTCCTGCACGACGGAAAGGACATCCAGAAGGTCTGGCACGCAGGACGCAGGTACACAGCCGAGCTGAAGACGGCGTTGGACCTTGGCCCGGTGCCGGCCTTCACCGGCAGGGCGTGCGCCGGCTGTACAACTCGTGGCTACGGCCTCTACTACGACCACAAAGATCCCGTCGCGCACACAGGCCCGACGACCATCGCGAACGTCCAGACTCTTTGTCACCCCTGCCACGCAGACAAGACGGAGCGCGACCGCAGGGCGGGACTGTTGGGCAGGAAGGCGAAGGCACGGGGTCCCGGGCCACCGGCACGCTCCTCCCGGGGGACCCGCTCGTACGGCGAATCGCCTCGTGCACCGGTAGCCCGCCGCGCCCCACCCGGGTCGTCGACTCCGTAGCCGGCGCGGCACTCCCCTCTTGCGCCGTGCCGTCACCAGCCGCAGGGCTGCCGCCCCGATCCCGAAGACGAGCGTCTTCGGCACGGCTCGCCGCTCGTTGGCGTCACCGACGCCCGAACGGCGTGCCGGAGCCGGGATGCTCGGAGCTCAGGCTGGCGGCCCGAAGAGCCGGTCGCCCGCGTCGCCGAGGCCCGGGACGATGAACCCGTGCTCGTCGAGCTCCGGGTCGATCACCGCGCAGGCAACGGGAAGATCCGGATGGGACCGGCGGAACCGCTCGATCCCCGGGACCGACGCGATGAGACAGACCGCCTGGACGTGCGCCGCGCCGCGGGCGACGACGAGGTCGCAGACCTGCGCGAGCGAACCACCCGTGGCGAGCATCGGGTCGCACACCACGACCCGCCGTCCGGTGAGGTCACGGGGCAGCCGGTCGAGGTAGACGTCGGACTCGAGCGTCACCTCGTCGCGTCGCAGCCCGACGTGTGCGACCTCGGTGTAGGGCAGCAGTTCTTGGATTGCCGGCACCATCCCCAGGCCCGCCCGCAGGATGGGCACGAGCAGGACGGTCTCGGCGATCTTGGTGCACTGGGCGTCGCCGATCGGCGTGCGCACCGACACCTGCTCGGTCGCCAGATCCTGGAGCGCCTCGAATGCGACGAACGTGGAGATCTCGTGGACGAGCTGCCGGAACGTCGCGCTCTCGGTCTTCTCGTCACGCAGGGCGACGAGGCGGTGCTGCACGAGCGGATGCTCGGTCACGAGGACACGGGCGGTCATCGTGCGACCCCCGAGAGCTGCCGCGCGGATGACGGTTCCGCCGCCGCAGCATCCCGACCCGCGCCGCCCTCGTACGTGTGCACCGCCTTCACCAGGTCGTCGAGCATGCGCCGCAGCTCGAGCGTCGTCCTGTCGGCGCGGGTGTGGACCTCGGCCGTCGGGTCGAGCGGCAGATAGCGGACGTCGTAGGCCTCCTGGACGGCGAGGTCCTCCATGACGACCCTCACCTCGAAGTCGACGGCGCTCGCCATCCGCTCGGGGTCGTGATCGAGGTCGTCGCGCCAGATGGTCGAGAAGATCCGGCACCGGTCGTCGGTCTCGGGCTGGAGGAAGAACCCGATCACGTTGGTCCCGCCGGCGTCGAGGAAGTCGAGCCGCAGGACGAGGTGGAACGGCGCGTGCACTCGGTAGCTGACACGCCGACGCTGCTCGAGGTGCCGGATGCCGGCGGCGACGCCGGGGTCCTCCCGGTTCAAGAAGGGATGCTCGCTCACCGCGGTGAACGACCACCGGCTGCGGGGGTCCGACACGTCGCGCTCGACCGTCATCGGCGCGACGACCGGCTCCCCGGCGCCGAAAGTCGCCGCATGCACAAAGGGGAAGTGGGCCATGTCCAAGAAGTTGTCGGCGAGGAGTCCCGCCGCCGCTCTCGCCTCGAGCACCGGGAGGTCGCCGGCCATGAAGGCGGGGTCGTGCGCCTCCTCCACGTCGGGCAGCTCCGCGAGGCCGTCGAGCCCGGCGGTTGTCGCGGGCACGGTTGCGCCCGCTGTTGGCGCTGTCGACGCTGTCCGCGCAGTTGGCGCTGTCGGCGCCCTCGGCGCTGTCGGCCGGAGGAACACCATGCCGTGACGCTCCGCGATCCCCGCCGCCGCCCGCAGTCGCGCCTTCGGGGGGATGAGCGCCGCCCCCGGGCCGAGCGCCGGGATCTCGACGCACCTGCCCTCCGCGCCGAAGCACCAGCCGTGGTACGCGCACTGGAGCACGGGCGTCCCCTCGCCGTTCGTCGCCACGGATCCGATGGAGAGCGGCGCCATCCGGTGCGGGCAACGGTCGAAGAAGGCGACGAGGCGCGGCTCCGACGTGCCGTTCGCGTTCCCGTCGCCGTCGCCCTTCCCGGCAGCGAGCCGCACGAGCACCCAGGGTTCGCCGAGGAGCATCACGCGCACCGGCCGGTCGCCGACGTCGGCCGATCGGGCGACGGGGTGCCAGCAGAAGCGCAGCGCCGGATGCGTGTTGGTGAGCTCGAGGGGACCGGACACCGCGGCGAGCGTAGGTGACGGGCACGTGGTCGCGCCGGGTGCTCGCCACGCCGCTTCGGTTCCGGTAGGAATTGCGGGGGGGCCGCCGGCCCCGGGAAGGGGTGTGCCATGCGTGGGCTCGTCGGGGCGGTGCTGGTCATCATCGGCGCACTGATCGTGGCGGTCGGCGTCCTCTACCTGACCCAGCCTGCGCACGCGCTGCCGACCTTCATCCCTGGTTATGTGGCGCATGCCACGGGGAAGCACCCGAAGCGGGGCATCGTCTCGCTCGTCGTCGGCGGAGCCATCGCCATCATCGGCCTGATCGTCGCCTTCACGGGAAACCGGCGCCGCTCCCGCTGGTAGCCCGATTCCCGCGCGCTCCCGCGCTCCCGAGGCGGGACCTAGCGTGGATTCCCGTGCGCGCGGTCCGACGTCTCGGGACGAGGTCGCTCGACGACGCGCTCGCGGACGCGAGTCCCATGAGCTTCTGGCTCGACGACGCCTCGGCGCCCAAGGCCGAGCTCCCGCTCGGTGGGACCATCCGGGCCGATCTCGCGGTCGTGGGCGCCGGGTTCACCGGCCTGTGGACCGCCTACCTCGCCAAGCGGGCTGACCCTGGCCTGGAGGTCGTCGTGCTCGAGGCGGACCGGGTCGGCTGGGCGGCGACCGGGCGCAACGGCGGCTTCTGCGAGGCGAACCTCACCCACGGCGAGGCGAACGGTCGGACCCGGTTCCCCGACTCGTACGAGCACCTCGAGAAGCTCGGGATGGAGAACCTCCTCGCGATCGAGCAGTTCGTGAAGGAGCGGCGGGTCGACTGCGGCTGGGAGCGGACCGGTCAGCTCGAGGTGGCCACCCGCCCGTGGCAGCTCGCGGCGCTGCGTGGCGACGGCCCCGAGCCCCCCGGATGGCTGGAGCGCGACGCGCTGCTTCGCGAGGTCTCGTCGCCGACTTACCTCGGCGGCGTGTGGAACCGCGAAGGCTGCGCGATCGTGAACCCGGCGCGCCTCGCCTGGGGCATCCGGGAGGCCTGCCTCGAGGCGGGCGTGAAGCTCTTCGAGCACACCCCGGTCCTCGCCATGTTGCGGGGCGGGCGCGGGACCTCGGACGGGCGCGGGACCTCGGGCGGGCGCGGGACCTCGGACGGGCGCGGGACCTCGGGCGGGCGCGGCCCCCGCTTCTCCTCCCGCTTCTCCTCCCGCTTCTCCTCCGGCAACGACCTGCGCACCCCGTCCGGCCGGGTGCTCGCGGACCGGGTCGCCCTCGCCACCAACGCCTTCGAACCGCTCCTCTACCGCGTCCATGCCCGCATCGTGCCCGTCTACGACCACGTCCTCGTCACCGAGCCCCTCACCGGCGACCAGCTCGCAACGATCGGCTGGCGCCACCGCCAAGGCGTCGCCGACTCGGGCAACCGGTTCCACTACTACCGCCTCACCGCCGACAACCGGATCCTGTGGGGAGGGTGGGACGCCATCTACCACTTCGGGCGGAAGGTGAAGCCCGCCTACGACCAGCGCTTCCCCACCTTCCGGACCCTCGCCCGCCACCTGCACGAGACGTTCCCCCACCTCACGGGCGTCCGCTTCACGCACAGGTGGGGCGGCGCGATCGACACGTGCGGGAGGTTTTGCGCGTTCTTCGGGACCGCGTCGGGTGGCCGCGTCGCCTACGCGGCGGGGTACACCGGTCAGGGCGTCGGGGCGAGCCGCTTCGGCGCGCAGGTCATGCTCGACCTCCTCTCGGGCCGCCGCACGGAGCTGACCGAGCTCGAGCTCGTCCGCACCAAGCCGACGCCCTTCCCTCCGGAGCCCTTCGCCTGGCTCGTCGTCCAGGCGACCCGCCTCTCGCTCGCGTACGCCGACGACCACGGCGGCCGCCGCAACTCGTGGCTGCGCCTGCTCGACCGCCTCGGCCTCGGCTACGACTCGTAGGCGCCCTCGGTGCCGGGGTCGGTCCCGAGATCACCGGCGAGCATCGCCATCGTGACCACGTCGACCCAGTCGTCGCCGAACCGGAACGCCTCGCGCCGGACCCCCTCGACCCGGAACCCGACCTTCTCGTAGACACGGCGCGCCCGGGGGTTGAAGGTGTAGACGGAGAGCTCGATGCGGTGCAGCCCGAGGGTGTCGAATCCGTACCTCACGATCAGCCGCGACGCTTCGGTCCCGAGCCCCCTGTCGCGCCCGCGCGGGCCGATCAGGATCCTGAAGTTGCACGACGCGTTGGCCGCGTCGTAGTCGTTCAGCACGACCTCGCCCACGCAGCTGTCCTGCTCGAGGTCCACCACGGCGAGGTCGATCCGGTCGGGAGCGTCGGCTCTCGACCGGTACCACGCGAACCCGACGTCGTCGAGCACCGTGGGCCGGCCGGCCGCCTCTTCGGGCGAGTGAACAGATCCCGTCAGGACCAGCACGTCGGGGTCGGCGAGCGCCTCGGCCATCGCCGGAAGGTCCTCCTCGCGGAACGGACGGAGCTCGACGAGCGCACCCCGCAGCACCGGCTTGTGCACCCAGACGTTCTTCGGCGAGTCCCTCTTCGGCGAGTCCCTCTTCGGCGAGTCAGGAGCGCGCCGCGGGCGACGAGGGGTCGCAGGCACGCCGGACACCATGCCCGGCATCGACGACGATGTCCAGCGGATGATGTCCCGTCGGCCTCAGGAGCCCGCGCCGTGCGAGGTGGCCTCGGAGACCGCAGCGATCTCGTCGGGCCCGAGCACGATCTCCGCCGCCGAGGCGTTCGCCTTCACCTGCTCGGGACTCGTCGCACCGACGAGCACGCTCGGGACCGTCGCCTGCGCGGCGAGCCATCCGATCGCGAGCTCGAGGAGCGTCCTGCCGGACTTCTCCCCGACGGCACGGAGCCGCTCGATGGTGTCGAAGGCGTCGTCCGTTGCGACGTCGGCGAAGCGGGGCGATGCGAGACGGGTGCCCTCGGGCGCGGGCTTGCCGCGCTCGTACTTTCCCGTGAGGAGTCCCGAGGCCAGCGGGAAGTAGGGCACCACCGCGACGTCGTAGGCGGCACAGGCGGGGACCACCTCTTCTTCGACCTGTCGCCGCAGCAGGCTCCACTCCACCTGGTCGGCGACGAAGCGCGTGGTGTGGCGCGAGCGGGCGACGTGCTCGGCCTCGACGACCTGCCACCCGGCGAAGTTGGAGCAGGCGGCGTAACGGACCTTCCCCGCCCGCACGAGTGCGTCGAGCGTGTCGAGCGTCTCTTCGACGGGGGTCTTCGGGTCGGGCCAGTGCTGGTAGTAGAGGTCGATGTAGTCGGTGCCGAGACGCCCGAGGCTCCCTTCGCACGCCGCCAGGAGGTGCTTTCGGGAGGCGCCTGCGTCGTAGGGGCCCTCCCCCACCTTGGAGCTGAACTTCGTGGCGATGACGACCTCGTCGCGCCGGCCCTCGAGCGCCTTGCCGAGGAGCTCCTCGGACTTGCCGCCGCCGTACGAGTTGCTCGTGTCGAAGAACGTCACCCCGGCGTCGAGGCAGGCGTCGACCACCGCGCGCGAGGCGTCGCGCTCGCTCAGCCACTCCTCGTGGATTCGCGA
>DAIRCY010000036.1:14568-16386 GCA_036796435.1 Acidimicrobiales bacterium | reverse complement strand
AGGCGTCCCGGTCGATGCGTGCGCCGAAGTTGTTGGTCCCGAGCCCGAGAACCGAGACCTGCAAGCCCGACCTGCCGACCGTGCGAAGATCCATGCACGATGTTCTAGTGGCCCTGCGGCCGGTCCTGGACCGTCGCAGCGGCCACAGGCGGCCGCGAAGCAAGCAAGAGCAAGTGCAAGTGCAAGTGCAACGCAAGAGAACGGAGACGCCGATGTCGGAGAACGGGCAGAGTTCAGGTTCGCCGGTGCGGGTCGAGGCGCCCGGCGACGTGGCGTTCTTCGTGAACGGCGCGTACGTGGACGGCGCCGGCAACGAGCGCCACGAGGTCCGCAGCCCCGCAACCGGGACGGTGATCGGGTCTGTGCCCGTGCCGACGTCGGCAGACGTCGACGTCGCGGTCAAGGCAGCGAGAGAGGCGCAGCGCCAGTGGGCCAAGGTCGGCGTCTGGGAGCGCGCCCGTATATGCCATGCCGTCGGCGACGCCATCGCCGAGCACGCAGAAGAGCTCGCCGTCCTGCAGACGCTGGAGCAGGGCAAGCCCCTCACCGAGTCGCGCGACGACATCAACGAAGCCGCCACTCTCTTCCACCTGCACGCCGAGGACGCGGTGCGCCTCACGGGCGAGACCATCGAGTCGACGGACCCGACCAAGCGGATGTGGACCTTCTACCGCCCGGTCGGGACCTGGGCGATCATCACGCCCTGGAACTTCCCGCTCTTGATGTTCGCCGAGTTCGTCGCGCCGGGCCTCGCCACGGGCAACGCCCACGTGGTGAAGCCCCCGGCGCACACCCCCTTCACCGTCTTGAAGGCCATGGCGCTCCTGCGGGACGCCGGCGTGCCCGACGGGCTCGTGAACGTGGTGCCCGGCGAGGGTGCGACCGGCGCGGCGCTCACCGTCCATCCGGGCATCGACGCGATCGGCTTCATCGGCTCGTCGGTGACGGGTGCCAAGATCCAGGCGAACGCCGGGCTCAAGCGCTCGATCATGGAGTGCTCGGGCAACGGCCCGCTCGTCGTCCTGAGCGACGGCGACGTCGAGGCAGCCGCCAAGGCCGCCGTGTACGGGGCGTACCTGTGTGCCGGCCAGGTGTGCTGCGCGACCGAGCGCGTCCTCGTCGACCGCTCGGTGCGGAGGGACTTCGTCGACGCGGTCGTCGCAGCGTCCGACGAGGTCCGCCTCGGTGACCCCTTCGACGAGTCCACCAACCTCGGGCCCCTCAACAACGAGGACGTCGCCTCGAAGATGGACCGCCACGTGGCCAACGGCCGCGACCTCGGCGCGAAGGTCCTGCGCGGCGGCCGGCGTCGTCCCGGCATGCCGACCGACCTCTACTACGAGTTCACCGTCGTCGACGAGGTGCCTCCCGAGAGCCTGCTGTCGACGGACGAGTCCTTCGGCCCCGTCGTCCCTGTCATCACCGGATCGTCGGACGACGAGCTGCTCACGCTCGCGAACCGCGACCGTCTCGGCCTGCAGGCGGCGGTCTTCACCCGCGACCTGAGCCGCGCCTACCGGTTCGTCGAGGAGCTCGCGGCCGGCCAGGTCGTGGTCAACGACAGCACCTGCTGGTGGGACATCAACATGCCCTTCGGCGGCGCGGGCGGCCGCAGCACCGGGTGGGGACGCATCGGTGGCAAGCACACCCTCCTCGGGATGACCGACCTGCGCACGGGGGCGATCCAGCTCTGAGCGCCCCTCCGCCCCTCCCCGCCGAACCTCAGAAGGCGTCCGCCGACGTGATCGTCCGCAGCGCCGCCCCCGGCGACCTCGCGTCCATCGTCGCGTGCCTCGCCGCCGGCTCCCTCGTCGAGGG
>DAIRCY010000036.1:1311-14558 GCA_036796435.1 Acidimicrobiales bacterium | reverse complement strand
TGCGCGATGCGCAAGGTCGAGCCGCTCAACCGCGCCCTCGAGCCGTACCGGGCCGCCCTCGCCGACGCACAACTGACGCCCTCCGACGTCCTCGTGGCCGAAGAAGACGGGGAGGTCGTCGGCGTCGCGCAATTCATCGTGTTCCGCCACATCCAGATGCGCGGCGCGTGGTGCGCCGAGCTCGAGTCGGTCCACGTGCGGCCGGACCGGCGCGGGAACGGGATCGGCGCCGCGCTCGTCGAGGCCGCGATCGAGCGGGCCCGTGCGCTCGGTTGCCACCGGGTCCAGCTCACGAGCAACAACGAACGGCGTGACGCGCACCGGTTCTGGGAGCGGATGGGGTTCGTCCCTTCGCACGTCGGCTACAAGCTGCCGCTCCGCTGACTCTCACCCGGGCTGCGTCGCCCCCCTCGCCCGGCTACGGACGGAAGACCCCGGAGAGTTCGTGCCCGGCCTCCCCCGGACACGGCGGCGTACATCGGCCACGACGAGCGCCGGGCAGGACGGAGCGTGAAGCGAAGGGCCGGCACTGGTTGACTGGTACTCGCCATGAAGGAACTGCTGATCGCAGCCAACCCTGACCCCGACTCCAGCCTCGCCTACCTCATGCGCGTGCCGCTCGGCGAGGGCCTCGTGCTGCGCACCTCGGGCACCTGGCCGCGCACGAAGGCCCTCTACTGCTATCCCGTGCCGCCAGACGAGTGGCCCGAGACCCCCGAGCTCGTCGAGCGGGTGCCGCTGCGCGCATGTGCCCGGCGCGGGGCGGCGATCGATCTGGTGGCTGCCCGGTCGCGGGAGAACCGCTCCCAGCTGGTGTTCACCACCGCCCGGGGGCGCGACGCGGTGTTCTGGCAGTCACCGCGCACGCGCAAGCAAGCTCGCCCTTCCGTCAGCCTCCCGTCCGCCCGAGCCGCAGGCATCGCGGCCCTGGAGATCACCGTCGATGCCCACGAACTCTACGCCTACCGCTTCGCCGCCCAACAGGTGCGCACGACCAAGCGGGCGCTTCCCTGCGGCGATTACGGGATCGTCCTCGACGGGACGCTCGTCGCCGCGGTGGAGCGCAAGTCCCTGGCCGACCTCATCTCCAGCCTGACCAGCGGCCGGTTGCGCTACGCCCTGGGGGAGCTCGCCACCGTGCCGCGCGCCGGGGTCGTCGTCGAAGACCGCTACTCGCAGATCTTCAAGCAGGATCGGGTCCGCCCGGCCGTCGTCGCCGACGGGATCGCCGAATGCCAGATCCGCTGGCCCAGCATCCCCATCGTCTTCTGCGAGACGCGCGCACTCTCCGAAGAATGGACCTACCGCTACCTTGCCACTGCCTACGTGTGGGCCGCTGCCGAGACCGCCGCGATCGAGCGGATGGGCGCCCACCTCCTGCCCGATCATCCACCTCAGCACGGGAACGGACCAATGCCCGCGGAGATCCGGGCGTGGGCGCGAGCACAGGGGCTCCCGGTCCCAGAGCGCGGAAGGATCCCGGCCTCGATCCGCCAAGCCTGGGAGCAGTCCAGCACCCCGACTTGAACATCATGAGGAGCCGATCCGTGGCACAAACCGCCGGATCGCCACCTGCTCCTGCGCGGCGCCCGCGTGCCTCGACCTTCCGGAAGCATCCCCGAGTGCCGCGCTCCCAGCACGCACCGCCCCCATCACGCGCCAGCGCCGCGGTGGGGGCCCACCGCGGCGCCGTGCTCGCTTGGTTTCGAGTGCAGCCGGCGGCCTATGCCGGAGGCGGCACCTCGCCGGGCGCCCGCCGTATGACGGTGGGTGTCCGCTGCTCGACGACCCCTGTCGGCTGCTCCACAGTGCCTGTCGGCCTCTCGATCGTGCCTGTGGGGTGCGCCAGCGTCCCTGTTGGATGCGTAAGCGTCCCTGTGGCACCTTGGACGGCGCCTGTACCGGAGGTGGTGGTCGGCGCCACTGCGCCGGTGGTCGCACCTGTTCCCTCCCCCACCGCGCCTGTCGTCGCACCTGTCCCGGCAGGCCGCTCGGTGGCCAGGGTCCCAGTCCGTGTGGTCGTGGCGGGTGGCGCCATCGTCCCCGCGTTGCCCGCAACGGGCGCAACGGGCCCCACGGTCCTCGGAACGGTGGTCGTCCCGGTCCCGACCGCACCTTCACCGGCGCCGGCCGCGCGCGGGTAGCGGTCGGCGACGAGCGCCAGCTGCCGGCGCACGGCCCATCCCATGAAGACGGCGCCGCAGAAGACCAGGATGACGCCCGGCCCGATCGCGAATGCGAGCTCCTTCCACATGAAGTGGTTCGCGTTCGACGGCGCAATGAAGAGCGTCCCGTAGATCACGGGCCACACGTACTGACCCACCACGAACCAGGCGCCACACAACGTCACCACCAGCCCGAGGAGCCAGAGGTCGGCGCGCCGCGCGTAGGACGCCCGGGTGGCGGCCGCCACGACGATCACCGACGCGAGGAACGCGAGGGCGCCGGGGCCGAGCGCGAGGCACGCGCTGGTCACGGACCACTGCCATGCGACCGCTCGATCGGCGACGAAGCCGAAGTCGGGGCCGGCAAACGGCGCAGCCGCTCCCCATGCCGCGACGATCATCGCCACCAGTCCCAGGAGGATCACGCTCAGCGGGACGGAGGGGCGTGTCGCGATGACGCCCTGGGCGGGAACCAGGCGCGGGCGTCCCGTGGCCGTCTGGCCCGGAGCTGCTGTCGGGTTTTGCCTCGCCACAGAAGACATTGCAACCTCCTAGGGTTGCGGCGAGATCCGCGCTCGCCGCGGGTTGGCGGTCTGCGCGCGACGTACCCCCCGTAGCGGGCCGCCCAAACCCGTTGAGTCACGGGCGTTGCAATTACTACTGGCGTTGCATGCCCTCTCCGAGGGAGGATGCGTCCGATCGCGTGAGGTCAGCGCCGCCGGCGGGGGCGCGCCGCGCGCGGACTGCTCCTCCACAGCGCGCAGGGGGCGAGGGCGATCGGCCAGAGCTCCCACACCCCGGCTGCGAGCTGGACCGTCACCGCGACGATGAGCGCGACGAGCGCGATCACGAGCAGGCCCGGGCGCCACGGCGCCGCGTCCGGTGCACCGACGGTCTCGGCCATCTCATCGTCCGGTCGCTCCGATCGCTCCGATTCCCTCGGCCGCGCCGGTCCCCCCGGCCGCGCCGGCAGGTCCCCGAGCAGCTCGCTGAGCTCGTGACGATGCCGGCTGCGCAGGACCGAATCGATGCGCTGCTCGGCCTCCTCGAGACTCAGCCTCCCCTCGCCGACGGCGAAGGAGATCGACCGAAGTGCGCCGTCGCGCTCGCGGTCCGAGGCCAGGACCGGCAACGGAGGACCGGCGTTCTCGCTTCTCGATGTGGCGCCATTGCTTCCGGTGACGAAGACGAACGGGGTGAGGGGCGGAAGGCGACGTCCCCGCAGACCGCGGCATTCGAAGGTCCCTTCGAGGGCCGCGAGGAGAAGCAGGAGCAGCAGAATCGGGGAGAACCCCACGAGGATCGCCAACCCGAGGTCGATCACTCGCCGAATTCTACGCCGGGCTCCCCGCCATTGGTACCCCTCCTCCGCCGCGCCGGAGGACGCCCGGGCGGGCGAAAATCACTCGGTCCGGCGCACCGGCTCGGTCGCCCCGGCCCCGTTCGCCCTCCCGGCCCCGCTCGCCGCCCTGTCACGGCCACCGGCGCCGGTGCGGACGCCGTCTCCGCCGTGTTCGGCAACGGCTGTCGCGACCGCATCGGCGGGGCCTTGCGCGGGCACCGTGACAGGCAGCGCGGACAGCTCGTCGCCGTAGTGGTACTTGCCGCCCCGGAGCCAGGACGCACCCGCAGCGACCAGGCAGGCGGCCGCCGCGAACGTGAACGCCTCGATGAGCCCGTGGTGGAACGGCCCGGCGATCAGCTTCGGGAAGAAGCTGCGGCCCGTGAGGTACGGCACCTTGGCGGCCGGGACGCGCGCGATCCCCGGCCCGAGGAGCGTACGGATCGGGTTGTACCCGAGGAAGGCCGCGAAGAGGCTCGCGACGGGGGGAAGTGCCGCTGCCCGCGCTGCGTCGGCGTGGGGGACGCCCTGGGCGACGAGGCCCGACTCGAGGCTGTGGGGAAGCGTGCTCGCCAGGCCGAGGATGATCAGCGTGAAGAACACGCCGATGGAGAGCACCATCGAGGAGTTCTGGAACGTCGTGAGCATCCCCGCGCCGACGCCGCGCCGGTCTGCCGGGAGGCTGTTCATCACCCCGGCCAGGTTCGGCGACGAGAAGATGCCCATGCCGAGCCCCATGAGCAGGAGCAGGAGCGCGAAGAGCACGTAGGAGAAGTCGACGGGCAGGATCTCGAGGAGGACGAAGCTCACCGCGCAGACCACCATCCCTCCCGAGGCGAACGGGCGGGCACCGAAGCGGTCGGACAGCACGCCCGACAGCGGGCCGGCGACGAGGAAACCCCCGGTGAGCGGGAGCATGTAGATCCCCGCCCAAAGCGGCGTGTTGACGAAGCTGAACCCGTGCAGGGGCAGCCACACACCCTGCAGCCAGATGATGAGGATGAACATGAGCCCGCCTCGGCCGATCGCAGCCAACAAGGTCGCCAGGTTCCCGAAGGCGAAGGCGCGGATGCGGAAGAGCGACAGGTTGAACATCGGGCTCGCGACCCGTCGCTCGACGACCATGAAGATCCCGAGCAGCAGCGCGCCGCCGCCGAGCGCGGCGTCGACCTTGGGGTTCGCCCATCCCATCGTGGAATGGCCGTAGGGGATGATCCCGTAGGTGATGCCGACGAGCAGCAACACGAGCCCGACGGCGAAGGTCAGGTTGCCCCACCAGTCGATCTTCGTCGCGTGCCGCTCGCCGACCTCACGGAGCTTGAGACCGGCCCAGATCGTGCCGAGAATCCCCACCGGCACCGACACGAGGAAGACGAGACGCCACTCGACGGGAGCGAGGATGCCACCGAGCACGAGCCCGATGAAGGAGCCGGCGATCGCCGCGACGCTGTTGATGCCGAGGGCGAGGCCGCGCTGGTTCTGCGGGAAGGAGTCGGTGAGGATCGGCGCCGCATTGGCGAAGACCATCGCCCCGCCGATGCCCTGGCCGACGCGCATGAAGATGAGCCAGAGCGCGCCCGAAGAGCCGTGCATCCAGGTCACCGAGAGGAGGATGGAGAACACCGAGAACACGGCGAAGCCGAGGGTGTACATCTTCACCCGGCCGTACATGTCGCCGATGCGGCCGAAGCTGACCAGCAGCACGGCCGTGCACACCATGAAGCCCATCAACATCCACAGCAGGTAGCTCGTGTTCCCCGGCGCGAGCGCTGTGAGCTTGATGCCGCGGAAGATGTCCGGGAGCGCGATGAGGATGATCGACGAGTTGATGGTCGCCATCAGCATGCCGAGCGTGGTGTTCGAGAGGGCGATCCACTTGTACCGGTCCTTGTGGGCCGCCTCGGAACCTCCATCGGCGCGCGCCGCGGCTGGCTGGTCGAGCATGATCGATCGACGGTACCAGCCGCCGCTCGCGCCCGGCGCGAACCGAGGCTGGCGAGGAGCTCAGGGGAGGGGGAGCTCAGGGGAGGAGGAGCTCAGGGGAGGAGGAGCGCCCCGAGCCGCCTGCCCGTGGCCACGAGGCCGGCGAGCCCGAGCACCGCCAGGTAGGCGGCGTGGCCGGCCATGGCCCAGTCGAAGATGCCGAGGTCGGTGCCCCGCAGGAGCGCCACGCCCTGGTAGAGCGGCGTGAACCGCACGACCTCCTGCAGCCAGCCCGGGTAGACCGTCAGCGGATAGAAGGTCGCCGAGAAGAGGAACATCGGCACGATGGCGAGCAGCACCATGTCGAAGTCCTGCCAGCTGCGCATGTAGGTGGTGACGGTCATCCCGACGGCCGAGAACGCGAACGCGACGAGGAGTGCTTCGGGGTAGCAGAGCACCGCCCAGCCCGTTCCCACGTAGCCGAGTGCCGCCATCACGCACAGGAACGAGAGGGAGTAGAGGCCCGCGCGCATGAGCGACCAGCCCATCTCGCCGGTGGCGACGTCGGAGACGCCGAGCGGCGTCGAGAGGACCGACTCGTAGGTGTGCGCGAACTTGAGCTTGTGGAACAGGTTGAACGTCGAATCGAACAGCGCACCGGTCATCGCCGAGGAGGCGAGCAGCCCGGGCGCGACGAACACCGGGTACGCGACGAGCTCTCCGCCGACGTGGAGCGGGCCGACGAGGGCGCTCATGCCGATCCCGATCGACAGCAGGTAGAAGAAAGGCTCGAAGAACCCCGAGACGAGGAAGATCCAGCCGCGCCGGTAGACGTAGACGTTCCGCTCGACGACGTGCAGCGCGCGACGGCTTCCGACGAGCGCACCCGGCGTGATCCGCAGCACGGTCCCGCGCGAGGAGGGCGGCGCGACGGGAAGGCCGTCGACGCTCGCGCCCACGAGACGCTCCCCGCTCATGTGGCCCTCGCCCTCATACGACGAGCCGCCGGCGGTACGTATAGGTGGCGACGACGTACCCGGCGACGATCAACGCCAGCAGGTAGGCAAAGTGGCCCACCGACGCCCCGACGGATGCGTCGCCGAGCACGAACGAGCGGCACATCGCCACCCCGTGGTACAGCGGCGTCGCCCAGGCGAGGGGCTGGAGCCATCCCGGGAGCCTCGTGATCGGGAAGAAGATCCCCGAGAAGAGGAAAAGCGGCACCACGCCGAACCGGTAGATCACAGCGAAGGCGGCGTCCTTCTCCTGGGTCGCGGCGAACGCGACGATCGGCGTGGAGAACGCGAGACCGGTGAGGATTCCGCCGGGCAGCGCGAAGGCCGCCTCCCACGAATGGACGAGGCCGAAGGCGGCGAGGATGGCGAGGAAGATCCCCGACACCATCGTGAGCCGCAGGACGATCCACGCGAGGTGCCCGCGCAGCACGTCGACCACCCGCAACGGCGTGGCGAGCATCGCGTGGTACGTCTTCACCCACTTGATCGCGCCCATCACCGGGTACGTCGACTCGCTCACCCCCACCTGCATCGTCGCCGAGGCGAGGAGCCCCGGCCCGACGAAGGTGAGGTAGCTCACCCCCTGCACCTGGTGGACGTGGTGGTCGACGAGCGTGCCGAGACCGATGCCCATCGCGGCGAGGTACAGGAGCGGCTCGAGGAAGCTGACCGTCATCGAGCTGCGCCACGTCCGCTTGTACTGGAACGCCCAGTACCCGAACGAACGCAGCCAGAGCGGGCGGACCCCGTCGCGCCCGACTGTCGTCGTCGCGGCGGCCATCAGTCGACGAGGCTCCGGCCGGTCAGCCGGAGGAAGACGTCTTCGAGGGTCGAGCGACGAACCAGCCCGCTCACCGGCGAGTGCCCCCGCCGGTGGGTCTCGGCCAGGATGGCGTCGCCGTCGTCGGTGTACAAGAGGAGACGGTCCGGGAGGACCTCCATCCGCTGGGCGAGCTCGCCGAGCGGGAGCGCGTCCACCTGGTCCTGCGCGTTCGCGAACCGCAGCTCGACGACCTCGCGCGTGGAGTACCGCTCGATGAGCTCGCGCGGGGTGCCGTGAGCGGCGAAGCGTCCGTGGTCCATGATCACGAGTCGGTCGCAGAGCTGTTCCGCTTCCTCCATGTAGTGGGTCGTGACGACCAGCGTGACCCCTTCCTGTTTCAACCTGTAGAGCCGGTCCCACAGGAGGTGCCTGGCCTGGGGGTCGAGACCGGTGGTCGGCTCGTCCAAGATGATCAGCTCGGGCTGCGAGACGAGGGCGCGGGCGATGGTGAGCCGCCGCTTCATCCCGCCGGACAAGGGCTCCACCCTGTCGTTGGCGCGCTCGGAGAGCTGCGCGAACTCGAGGAGCGCGGCCGCACGTTTGCGAGCCTCCGCCCGCGGGATGTCGAAGTAGCGCGCGTAGACGATGAGGTTGTCGAGCACCGTGAGCTCGAGGTCGAGGGAGTCCTCCTGGGGGACGAGGCCCAGGCGGGCCCGGATCCGCGGACCGTCGGTCGCGGGATCCATGCCGAGCACGCGCAGCACTCCCCCGGACACCGGGGACATGCACGAGATCATCCGCATCGTGCTGGTCTTCCCGGCGCCGTTGGGTCCGAGGAAGCCGAAGCACTCCCCGCGCTCGATCTCGAAGTCGACGCCGTCGACGGCGGTGAACTGCCCGAACCTCTTCACGAGGCCGCGGGCGACGACCAGCCCTGCGGCGCTCGCCCTCGCGCCGTCGAACCCCTCGGTGAGCGCAGCGGCAGGGGGCGCGTCGGAGCCCGAGGAGAAATGTGGGGAGGCCACGGCGACCCAAGTTACCGCGTGCCTGTGCGGCGGGAGCCTCCGCAGGGCGCCCGCTGCGGCCCCCTCCCGGGCGCCCGGTGTCAGCCCCTGACGGCGAACGTCCCGGTGATCTGGCCGGACGCGAGAACGTGGCCCCGCACGAGGAAGCGCAACTTCGCGTAGGTCGCCGTCTCGTCCAGGCCCAGGTCCTTCGCCTCCGCGTCCAGCGCGTACAGGGTGAAGACGTAGTGGTGCGGGGGGTCCCCCCCGGGAGGCGCCATCCCCCCGTAGCCGCGCTCGCCCCAGTCGGTCAGCGCGTCCTGCCAGTCGCCCTTCTCGGTGCCCGCGCCTTCTGCGAGCTCGGTGAGCGACGGCGGCATGCCGACCCGCACCCAGTGGGAGAACCCGACGGTGGTCGGGGCGTCAGGGTCCCAGCAGGTGAGGGCCAGGCTCTTCGTGCCCGCCGGGACACCGCTCCAGGTGAGGTGCGGGCTCTTGTTCTCGCCGCCCACCATGGAGTGGGCGGACGAAGCCGGAATGGGCGCTCCGTCCTCGAAGGTGGAGCTGCGAATTGTGAGCGCTGTGCCTGCCATGAGACACCGTCTACCCGGTCCGAGGTCCCGGCGCAACCTATCATCCGCTCGTGCCAGCACCACAGGACTTGTCCGGCCTGTCGCGGGGCGCCGACGGCGTGCTGCCGGGCCAGCTCATCGAGCACGCGATCACCGCCGGCTACGTCGATGCAGGCCGGTTCAAGATCCCGCCCGAGAACGTGCAGCCTGCCAGCCTCGACCTGCGGCTCGGTGAGACGGCGTACCGGATCCGCTGCAGCTTCCTCCCGGGGCGCGACTGCGTGAAGACCAAGCTCGAGGAGTACACGCTCGATGAGATCGACCTGCGGCGTGGCGCCATGCTCGAGGTCGGCCACCCGTACCTGGTGGAGCTCAAGGAGCAGCTCCACCTCCCCGAGGGCCTGCGCGGCAAGGCGAACCCGAAGAGCTCCACGGGCAGGATCGACGTCTTCACGCGGGTGGTCACCGACCGCAGCGAACGGTTCGACGAGATCGCCAACGGCTACGACGGCTCCCTCTATCTCGAAGTCGTGCCTCTCTCCTTCGCCATCCGCGTGCGGGAGGACCTGGCGTTGAACCAGCTCCGCCTCGCCATCGGAAGGCCGACCCTCACCGACACAGAGATCCGCGAGGTCCACGAACGCCGACCGCTCCTCTTCCGCGCCGATCGGCCCGTGCCCGGCGACGAGCTCATCTTGTCAAACGGGCTCTTCCTCGGACTCGACCTGCGCGGCGACGAGCAGGGGCGGGTGGGCTACTCCGCCCGGGAGCACGCACCACTCCTCGACCTCTCCCGGTCGGGCGAGCTCGACCCCGAGCCGTTCTGGAACCCGGTCGTGCGCGAGTCCGGCGACCGGCTCGTGCTCTCTCCCAACAAGTTCTATCTGCTCATGTCCGACGACGCAGTCTCGGTGCCGCCGGACCTCGCCGCGGAGATGACCGCGTACGACCCGACGAGCGGGGAGCTGAGGACGCACTACGCGGGCTTCTTCGACCCGGGATTCGGCTTCGACCCGGCCAGCGCCTTCCACGGGTCTCGGGCGGCGCTCGAGGTCCGCGCGCACGACGTGCCCTTCATGATCGAGCACGGTCAGACGGTCTGCAAGCTCACCTTCGAACGGATGCTCGAACGCCCCGAGATCCTCTACGGCCCCACCATCGGGTCGTCCTACCAGCGGCAGGGCGAAACCCTCAGCCGCTACTTCCGCAGGTAGGCGCCGGCGCCGGCGGTCCGGCGACGCCGAGCTCGACCTTGCCCGCCTACTCGCCGGTCTCGCCGTCCACGGCTTCACGGAGGAGGTCCGCGTGGCCGTTGTGGCGCGCGTACTCCTCAATCATGTGCACCATGATCCAGCGAAGACTCGGTGCCCGTCCGTCCGGCCACTTGCGTTCGGCGACCCGGTCGAGCCCCCCGTCGGCGAGGGCGTCGGCGAACAGCTGTCTCGACCGCTCGACGGCCGACTCCCAAAGGCCGCGCAACACCTCGGGGCTGTCGTCGGCGGCGGTGCGCCACTCCCAGTCGGGGTCGGACTCCCAGTCGACGGCATCCCACGGCGCGGCATAGGGGTTGGCGAACAACGAGTGGGAGAACCACCCGTCCTCGACGAGGGCGAGGTGCTTCATCATCCCGCCGAGGGTCATCGTGGACGCGGCGGTCCTGGCGGCGAGCCCGGCTGAGTCGAGACCGCGGCACTTCCAAGCGAACGTCGCCCGGTGATAGTCGAGGAACGCCGCGAGCATCGTGGCCTCGTCCGCGACCGGCGGAGGTTCGGGGCGGCCGTGGTCGTCGATCACGAGGTCCGTACCGTCGTGGGTTGCGTCGGGTTCCATCCAGGAAGCTTGCACCATCCGCCGCGAGTGCAGCGAGCCGGGTGCCCGAGCCCCGCCGCAGCGCACCTGTCAAGATCGCGGCATGTCTGCTCTGTACGACTACGTCCCCCACCCCCACATGGAGCTCCGGAAGGCGAAGGGGCCGACCAAGGTCCACGACGTGGCGATGACCGCCCACGGCGACAGTGCGGTCGGGCGGCTGAACGCGAAGGTGGGCCTCCGGCTCACGGTGATCGTCGGCACGATGTGGGCTGCGTACGTGTTCGCCGCCATCGCGTTCATCAGCCTTCCCGACAACATCCACTCGACGCAGTTGCTGATCCTGTGGATCTCTTCCAGCTTCCTCCAGTTGGTGCTGCTCCCCGTGATCATCGTCGGACAGAACATCCAGGCCAAGGCGGCCGACAAGCGCGCGGAGGCCACCTACGACGACGCGGCGGCGGTGCTGGAGGAGGCCAAGCAGATCCAGGCGCATCTCCTCGCCCAGGACGACGCGATCTCGAAGATCCTGGCGCGTCTCGAGGCCGCCGGGGCCTGAGGTCCCACGGCCACGACGACCGGGGCTGCGCCGGCCACCTGACGTCGGGCGCGCCGCGCCGGGCCCCGGCGCGTCACGCGCGGACGACGGGTCGGGGTGAGCGACCAGCCGGTCTCGTCCAACACGACTATCGGGGCATCGTTCCCCTTGGCGACGATCTGGTACTGCTCGGCGTCGCGGACGTGCTCGACCTCACCGGGCAGGGTGGTCAGACCCTCTCCCTGCTTGCCGCCAAGGCGCCGGTCAACTCCACGACCTGCTCGCAGAGCACTCGGACCTCGGCGATCAGCTCCTCGAAAGAAGCCTTGTCACCACCGGAATTGGATCGCACGTCGGAATTCCCGAGGCGCGCGTATGTTCGCACGGTAGCGGACGCGCCATCCAAGTACGAGTAGCGGTTCTTCACTTCCTTCCAGTCGCCAGCCCGCGTCACCATCTGCTCGGGATCGCCTACTCGTCGACCGTCGCCTCGTCGGCTACCCACATCTTGCAAGCCTCGTAGATCCGGACGGTGGCTCGTCGGGGCAATCGACTCCCGCCCCGCTCATCGTCATGGCGAACGCAAGCGCGTCCGTCAGCCTGGGGAGCGATTCGGCGCAAGGACTGGGGAGATTCCCTGGGGACAACCGCCCTGGAAGCGTTCATCGTGGTCCGGTGCGCGCCACGCCGTCGGGAGGGCACACGTGAGGGCGGTGATCGAAGTGGCGCGGGACAGGGAGGGGAGGCTGGTGGGAGACGTGAAGTGCTCGGGCTGCGACCGCCGCGCCTTCATCGGGTTGATGGAGCTGGTGGGCCTCATCGAAGACGGCCTCGAGGCGCGCTCCAGAGCATCCGACTCGAAGGCCGATCGACGCACAGGACCACCCCGGACCGTCTCTCGACAACGGCCGGTCCGTGGTCGAGGGGCGAACGAGTCGGGAGAGCCGGTGAACGACCGATGCGCGAGACAAGGAGGAGACCATGGTTGACAAGAAGAAGAGCTGGGCCACGACGAGAAGGTGGGCCATCGGAGGAGCTGTCGCGGCGATGGCGATGGGCGGCGGAGGGGTGGCGTACGCAGCCGGATCATCCTCTCCCTCGACATCGGGGGTGATCCACGCCTGCTACAAGAGCGTTGGGGGCGGCTCGGGCGCGGGAACGCTCCGGGTCGTTCCCACAGCGGCGGCCTGCCGGCGCGACGAGACGCCGATCTCCTGGAACCAGGTCGGCCCTCCGGGCCCCGCGGGGGCCAACGGACGGACGGTGCTGAGCGGCTCGTCGACACCGACGACGAGCGTCGGCTCGGTCGGGGGCTTCTACCTCGACACGACAACCGAGACGCTGTACGGGCCGAAGGGCTCTTCGGGGTGGCCGTCGACGGGCACCCACCTGGTCGGGCCGCAGGGACCGAAGGGCACAAAGGGGACAACCGGCCCGCGGGGGCCGAAGGGCACAAAGGGCACAACCGGGCCGCGGGGGCCGAAGGGCACAAAGGGCACAAAGGGCACAAAGGGCACAAAGGGCACAACCGGGCCGCAGGGACCTCCAGGAATCATCATGTCGGCGGGCGGCCAGGGCACGACGAGGTCCATCAGTGGGTCGAACTACGTCCCCCTCGCGGCCGCGACGATCGATTTGCCCTCTTCGGGCAACGTCGTGGCGTACGCGAGCGTCTCGCCCTGGATACATCGGGGGACAAACTCGGGGAGCATGTACGACCAGGCGGCTTGTGAAATCGTGCTGACAACATTCTTCCTCGCCCAGAGTGCGGGCGTGTCGAACCCGACTCCCCATACGGGGTATGTCGAGAATGCCGCGTTGTCCACATCTACATACTTCACAGGCTCAAACTCGAGCTATCAGGAGAACATCGGCACGAACCTGTTCGTGGCGAACGTACCGGCCGGCACCCACGTGGTCTCGCTGAACTGCGAGGTCGCAACAGGGAGCGACACCGTGACGATGTCCGGCCCGAGCCTGGTTGCCTTCGGCACCGCATGACCTGACGCCGACCGCGCCAACGTGGCCGCTTCGTCGCCCCCGCGGCTCCGGAGCCCAGGCCCGATGGCGCGGTCGGGCCGTCAGGGCGCCGGCGCGCCGGCGCAAAGATTGAGG
>DAIRCY010000036.1:0-1301 GCA_036796435.1 Acidimicrobiales bacterium | reverse complement strand
AGAGCTACGCATCCCGGGCTGTTCGTCGGCCGCCGCGACGAGCTGGGCGCGCTTCGCGCCGAGGCGCGCCGGGCGTTCGCGGGGACTGGGGAGCCGCGCGTCGTCGTCGTCGAGGGTGACGGCGGGATGGGCAAGACCTCGCTGGTCAACGAGCTCGCGCGGCAGCTCGTCGCGGCCGTGTGGCTGTGGTCCAGCGGCGAGGTGTCCGAGCGGAACCTGTCGTGGGGGGTCGTCGCCTCGCTCCTGACCGAGCTCGATCTGCGGCAGCGCGGGCGGTCCGCTGCCCGGCCCCCGCTGCCGGGCGCCGACCCGCTGGCTGTCGGCTCCGGTCTCGTCCCGCGGCTGGCGTCCCTGGCGGCGGGCGGACCGGTGGTTCTCGTCCTGGACGACCTCCACTGGTCCGACCCGCCGTCGGCCGCAGCACTCCTGTTCGCTCTGCGCCGCCTGACCGCCGTGCCGATGTTGACCCTGGCGGTGGCCCGCCCGCCCTTCCCTGGCGACCTCGGCGATGGGTGGCGCCGGCTCGTTTCCTCCAAGGGCAAGTGGCTGCGCTTGGGCGGCCTGGCGGACGACGAGCTGGTCGACCTCGCAGCCGGTCTTGGCCAGAAGGTGTCGCAGCAGGCGGTCGCCCGCGTGCGACGCCATACGGGAGGGAACCCGATGTGGGCGACCGCCGTTTTCAACGAGCTCCCGACCGACGAGCTCGAGCACGGCAAGGGGCCCCTACCGGTCCCGCGCGACATCTCCAGCACGATCCTCGCCCGGCAGGCCGGACTGAGCAGGCACGCGCGATCACTCGTGGTTGCCGGCGCGGTGCTCGGCCACGAGTTCTCTTCGACCGTCGCCGCGACGCTGGCCGGGGTCGACGACCCGCTCGGCGCCCTGCAAGAGCTGGTGGACGCCGGGCTGGTCGAAGAGCTGGCCGCATCGCCAGTCGACGGTCCGCGCATGCGCTTCGCCCACGACCTCGTCCACTCCGCCATCTACCGGGACCTGGGGCCGGTCCAGAGGTTCCGTCTCCATGGCGAGGCTGCGCGGCTTACCTTCGGCGCTGAAGCGCTCGGGCACCTGTCTGCGTCGACGCTCGGCCCGAGCGAAGCGGTGGCCGCAGAGCTCGAGGCTGCGGGCGTCGAGGAGGCCGGCACCTGGCACATGGCGCTCGCCCAGCTCCACCTGGACGAGGCGGTGAGGTTGAGCCCACCCGGGAGCAGCCGCGAGCGACGCGTCTACGCGGCCATGGAGGCGCACCTGGCGGCGGGCGAACCGGCGCGCGCTCGCGCCTACGTCGAGGAGGTCTCGTC
>DAIRCY010000035.1:19951-25416 GCA_036796435.1 Acidimicrobiales bacterium | reverse complement strand
AGGCGCGGTCGTTGACGATCCGGTCGGCCATCGCCCTCGCCTGGTCCGCCGGCAAATCCGTCTACGCGCGGGACGCGAAAGGAGGGATCAAGACCTTTGCGGCGCCCTCCTCGGTTCGATGAACGCCGTAAGTGATCTGCGGCTTCGTCGTGTGATCGACGACGATGTTCGTGTTGTCCTCGTCGAACGACACCACCGAGAAGCGGTCGTTGCGCTCAGCCGGCATCTGCCGCCCCCCCGCGCCGCCGAACCGGCCCTCTGCGAGCGCGAGCGCCTTCGCGTCGTTGTCGACGAAGACGGGGAGCCCGGTCAGCTCCTCGAGCCGGCGCCGCAGGGGGAACTCGCGCCAGCCCGGGATGTTCAACGGTGAGACCGCGGCGCCCCGGTCGCGCATGGGGCCGCCGCAACCCACGCCGCACGCGAGCACGTCTCCACCTGCGTCACGCTCGAGCACGCCGCGCACGACCGAGGCGAGCGCCCCCCACAGGGTCTCGGCGTCCCCACGGCGCGGCGTCGGGACCGTCGACGAACCGAGCACCTTTCCGTCGGCCGTGACGATTCCCGCTCGGAACTTGGTGCCGCCGATGTCGACGGCGAGTACGTGGCCCGGACTCAGCGGTCGCGCCGGAACAGGTGCGAACGGATCCAGTCGCGCGTGCCGTTGAATGCGTGATCCAGGGCCGGCGGCTCACCCGGCCGACGCGCACGCGTGAGGTCGTGCCAGCTCGCCTTGCCGAGGCGGCGCAGGTTCCGCTCGAACACCACCGCCGAGACGAACATCAGGGCGACGCCGACGAGCCCCACGACCACGGACTCCGAATAGAAGGCCACGAGGACGGCCAACCCGGCGACGAACCCCAGCGCCGACCACTTGCACTGCCTCCCGGCGTGCCGGTAGACGGTCTTGTTCCGCACGCGCTCGGCGAAGTGCGGGTCCTGGCGGACGAGCGACTCCTCGAGCTCCGCGAGGATGCGCTGTTCGTGTTCAGACAGAGGCACCGGCGCGCGCCTCCCCGACCTCGCCCTGCGGTCCCATTCCCTGCAGACCGTGCACGGTGAAGGACCTCCTCGCCCATCGGCCCGCTGCGTCCGTGGTCACTCCGGCCATGTTCGCGCGGACATTCCTTCGGGGCCAGATTCTATGGCGGGACGTCGAGGCTGACGCTTCGGCCCTACCGCCTGTCGTCGGAGGCGGCCGGGCGACGCCGGCGTCGGCGGATCCGGGACCACGCCCCGGCCGCCGCAGCACCGAGGAAACCGGAGATGACGATGACGACGATGAGCGGTGCCGAAGTGGTCGTCACCCAGAACCGGATCTTCACGTACTGGAAGTTCGCCACGGCGAACCAGATCAGGAGCACGAGAGTGACGCTCGCGAGCACAAGCCGCGTCTGGAGGCGGCGGTCGCGGTGTACCGGCTCGTCCGACGGCGCCCGTCCCTCGGCCGGCGTCCACTGGTCCCCCATGGCGACCCCCCTTCGTCCGCCCGAAGGCTCCGTCTCGGTGCTCAGCCTCCCAGACCCGCAACACCCACGGGACACGAGACACCCGTTCCCCCGAGGCCGCAGTAGCCGTTCGGGTTCGCGGCGAGGTATTGCTGGTGGTAGGGCTCCGCGTAGAAAAACGGTCCCGCCGGCGCAAGCTCCGTGGTGATCGCGCCGTAGCCGGCAGCGGCGAGCAGCTCCCCGTACCTCGCCGCTGCGGTCTGGGCGGCACGCAACTGGGAGTCGCTCGTAGCGAACACGGCGGAGCGGTACTGGGTACCGATGTCGTTCCCCTGGCGCATCCCCTGCGTCGGGTCGTGCCCCTCGAAGAAGAGTGCGAGCAGCTCGTCGTAGGAGACGTCCGCCGGCCGGAAGACGCACAGGACCGTCTCGGCGTGGCCCGTCATCGCGCTGCAGACTTCCTCGTACGTAGGGGTCGGGGTGAAGCCGCCGCTGTAGCCGGCCGCCGTCGTGAACACCCCGGGGGTCTCCCAGAATTTCCGCTCCGCTCCCCAGAAGCAGCCCATCGCGAACAGCGCGCGCTCGGTGTCCTCGGGGAACGGGGGGACGAGCGGCGTGCCGAGGACGAGATGGCGCTCGGGGACCACCATCGACGTCGGCCTTCCAGGGAGCGCGTGCGCGGCGTCCACCCTCGCCGACGTGTGTCCTGCGTTCCTGGTACCGAAGATGCCCATCGCGTGCCTCCCTCCAAGATCGCCGATGACCACCCTAGTGACACCGCACGGCGGGCCGACCGGCGTCTCACTGCTCGGAGAGGATCGCCGCGAGCTCGGCCAGTGGGTCTCGACGCGGCCGGCCGCGCGTCTCCACTTCGGCGCGGACGATGGTGCCCGTGAACGGGAACGGCGCGTCGTACCCCTCGCCGACGGCGGGGCCCCACTCGGCGCCGCAGACCAATCCGGCCCCGACGCCGTTGAAGCCCGAGCGCGTGAACCGATCGACACGACCGGCACCGACCTCGACCCCGTCGCACCGAAGCACGACCGTCGCCCCCGATCCCTGCTCGTCGGCGTCCAACTCGACGTCCGCCTCGAGGACATGGCGCCCGACGGGCAGCTCGTGGGCGGCCACGACAGTGTGGAGCGACTTGCCGTACAGGTTGTGCGCGTACCGAAGCCGCCCGTCGAGCACGTGGAAGGACCAGCCGCCGAGCACCGAGCCGAGAGCGAGCAGGACCCCGGAGGGCACCGCTCCCGAAGGGAGGTCCACCTCCACCCGCAGCATGTGCGACCTGCCGCGCACGTCGAGCGCGACGGCTTCGGGCACCTGTGCGCCTCCCGGGAAGTACCGCGCTCGTGCCCGTTCGCCATCCGGGTTCGGCTTCGGGTGGACGAGCGCCCAGAGCACCCTGTTGTCGAGAGGGAGCACCTGGTTCCGCTCGGCCTCACGCCACCACAGCTCGACGAGCTCGGCGAGGAGCTCAGGGCGTGTCGCTGAGAGGTCGGCGACCTCTGAGAGGTCGTGCTCGACGTCGTAGAGCTCCCAGCGGTCGTCGTCGAAAGGGGAGTTCGGATCGAGCCCGTCGTCGTAGAGCGGGCCGATCGGGTGATAGGTCACCGCCTTCCACCCGCGGTAATAGATGGCTCGCGAGCCGAACATCTCGAAGTACTGAGTCGTGTGGCGACCTTCCACGTCCTCTCCGTCGGCGCCGAGGAGATAGGCGAAGCTCGTTCCGTCGATCCTGCCCTGCGGCACGTGGTCGAGCACGGACGGCGGGTCGATCCCGGCGAGCTCGAGCACCGTCGGGAGCACGTCGACCGCGTGCGCGAACTGGTGGCGCACCCCTCCCCCGCTCTCTGCGAGCGGTCCCCAGCGCACGATGCACGGCGTCGCCACCCCCCCGTGGTGCACCTCGCGCTTCCAACGCTTGAAGGGCGTGTTGCCCGCCAACGTCCAGCCCCACGGATAGTTGTTGGGGCTCGTAGGCCCGCCGATCTCGTCGAGGCGCTCGTACAGCTCGTCGGTCCCGGCGGGATCGAGGTTCGTCAGCCGGACGTCGTTGATCGAGCCGTCGGATCCCCCCTCGGCGCTCGCGCCGTTGTCCGACACGACCACGACCAGGGTGCGGTCGAGCTCCCCCAGGTCCTCGAGGAACGAGGCCACCCTCCCGAGCTGCGCGTCGGTGTGGCTGAGGAACCCGGCGAAGCACTCCATGAACCGTGCCGCGACGGCGCGCTCGCGGTCGTCGAGGTTCTCCCACGCTCGCACCCACGGCGGGCGCGCCGAAAGGCAGGTGCCGGGAGGCACGACACCGATCTCGAGCTGGCGCGCGTGCGCCGCGGCGCGCCACTCGTCCCACCCCTGGTCGAAGTGGCCTCTGTAGCGCTCCGCCCACTCGGCCGGCGGCTGGTGTGGGGAGTGGCAGGCGCCCGTCGCGAAGTAGCAGAGGAAGGGACGGCCGGGATCGACCGCCCGGAGATCGCCGATGAACTCGATCGCATGGTCCGCGAGGTCGCTCGTGAGGTGGTAGCCGTCGGCGAGACCACGGGGGGGACGCACGGCATGGTTGTCGTGGAAGAGGGCAGGCACGAACTGGTGGGTCTCCCCTCCGTGGAAGCCGTACCACCTGTCGAAACCCCGAGCGAGGGGCCACGTGTCGCGACGGGCGCCCATGTGTACCTCGTCCTCCGGCGTGAGGTGCCATTTGCCGATCGCGTAGGTCGCGTAGCCGCTCGCCCGCAGGATCTCGGACAAGAAGCCGTTCTCCCGCGGCGGACGGCCCCAGTAACCGGGAAACCCGATCGCGAGCTCCGCCACCCGACCCATGCCGTTGCGGTGGTGGTTCCTCCCGGTGAGGAGGCAGGCCCTCGTCGGTGAGCACAAGGCGGTCGTCCGGAAGTTGCACAGCCGCACGCCCTCCGCGGCGAGCCGGTCGAGCACCGGCGTCTCGATGTCGGAGCCGTAGCAGCCGAGATGGGCGAAGCCGACGTCGTCGAGGACGACGAGGAGGACGTTGGGCGCCCCCTCCGGCGCCCGCGGCTCCTCCGGCCACCAGGGGGTAGACGTCCGCCAGTCACGCCCCACCGATCCGACCTGCACTTTGCCCCCTCACCGTGCCCTGTGGGCGAGCTTGCCACTCGACACGACCGCGGGCACGCCCGAGCCTTCGGGCACCCGTCGGATGCGGATGTGGATGCGGGGCCCGTCGGTCGGTCAGCCGGGTTCTTCGTTCCCTGCGCCGCTGAGCGCCGGGACGGCGGTCCGAGCCGTCTGGACCTCGGCGCCTCCCCCCGGCGGAGGCTCCGGCGGAGGCGCTCCACTGCCCCCCGCCCCGCTCCCGCGGTTCCAGGAGCGCCACACGAGCCGGTGCACGGGCACGTACCGGGGAACGTCGCGCAGTCCCGGAATGAACGGGACGCCCAGCAACAGGATCGTGGCGACCCCGGTCATGTAGACGGCGATCATGTCGACGTTGGTCGACGTGCGCCAGCCGGGGACCTGGTACCACAGGTCGTACAGCCAGAGCCACGGCTGCCCCGGGTAGCTCCCCGTCTCGTTCATGACGCCCCACTGTGTGCCGAGGAGGTGGAGCTTCTGGCCCACTGCGCTGAAGTAGCTGCCGTCCTCCAAGAAGAGCAACGGTTTCGTGAAGTTCGTCCCGTAGAACTGGTGCTGGGCCAAGAGCGCAGCGTCCAGCGCACCCGACCGAGCCATTGTGAGCTCGGTGGCCATGATGACGGGAACCGGGCCATCGGCCGCTCTTGGCACCGAAGGAACGGCGTGATGGAACGTGACGTGGCCCACCACCTTCAGGTATGCGGTGGACCAGGCGTTCTTCTGCGCCGCGGACGCGGCGTCGTAGCGGTCGAGGGCCCGCCGCAGCGTCACGTCGCTCGGCGCGCGCGTGGAGAGCGGCGAGAGCACGAATGTCTTGGCGGCGTCGACCGGCTGGCGGAGTCCTCCACGATCGCGGCCTCCGTCGGCCTGCCGCATCTCGCCACCGCGGCGCTCCACATGCGC
>DAIRCY010000035.1:0-19941 GCA_036796435.1 Acidimicrobiales bacterium | reverse complement strand
GGCTGGCGAACTCCGGCGAGCTGCTGCCAGGACACGATGATCTTCTGCACCATTCCCTCGCCCGCCGGCGCCCCGTGGTTGTTGTACGGCGGACCGTACGTCGCGGTCTTGCTCGTGGACGCCAGCTCGGCGGCACCGGTCGCCATGAAGTCCCCGGGTGTGGCGTGTGCCCAGCTCTGGACCGTCACCGACGGCACGTCGGGCGACGAGAGCACGGACGCCAGCACGACCACGAGGACGAGCACGACGGCGCCCGCGATGCCGGCTTCCTTCAAGATGTCGTAGCGCCGGGTGGGGCCGCGCCACGCGGCGGCATCCGACGCCGCAGCTGCACGACGCATCAGGCGCCCGCGGGCGGGACGCGCGGGAAGCGGATGGCTCACTCCCCGCACCCGCACGAGCAGCACGTGCGCGCCGACGATCGCAACGAGCACGAGGGGGACGAGCACGATGTGCCACATGAGCATCTGCCCGAAGTTCATGACGTTGAAGAAGGAGCCGAGCCCCGTCGAGTTGAACGCATCCTTGCCGCTCGTCGAGATCCACTGGGAGTCGAAGTTCTGCTGCGACACGTAGCCGGTGAAGCACTCGATGATCGACGCGAGGAACGCGACGACCCCGCTGACCCAGGTCAACCAGCGGCGGCCACGCCACGCCGCCATCCAGAACTTCCCCCAGAGGTGGATGACCATGAAGGCCATGAACATCTCGACGCTCCAGAGGTGGAGGCTGTTGAAGAAGCGGCCGACGCCGTCGTAGTGCCACCAGTCCGGCCCTCCGAGCGCGAGGGCGAAGCCCGAGACGATCGCCACGGCCAGCGCGGCCAAGGTCGCGACGCCGAAGATGTAGATCCACGAGCGCACGTAGGCGGGCTGGCGGTCGGGGAGCAGCTTTCCAGGCGGGAGGAGCCGCAGCCCGAGCCGGCGGACGCGTGCGGTCCACATGTCGGCGTCGCCGTCGCGGACTGCGTCTCCGGCAGATCCGGTGCTGTATGCGGCGAGCGACCCCGTCTCCGTCGCGTTGATGTCGTCGTCGCCGTCAGGGAGCAGGTCGGTCTCTCCGTGACGCTTCCCCGAGGGGAAGGGAAGGAGGAGCGCGACGCCGAAGATGACCACCATCACGAGGATGAGCACCAGGTTCGCGACGGACACCGAGAAGATGTTCCAGTGGACGTAGCTCCCAGGTGAGCTCATGTCGAGCGCCAACTGCACTGCTCCAGCCATCCGAACCCCCTCGTGGGAAAGATCACAGCGGCGATTCCGCGTTCGCGGCGCCGCTTCTCGGTCACCTCACAGCGTGACGGCCGGCGCCGAGCACCAATAGGGCCGTTGGTCCCGGCGATCCGGGACGTTGGTCCCGGCCGCCCGGACGTGTGGTCAGGGGCGCCCGAGCGTCTGGCGCCGGGCACCTGAGGGCGCAGTCAGGCCCTCACGCCATTGCGCCCGGCCCGACCGGGCCCGAGTCCCCGGACGACGGGCCGTTCCCGGAACCTCCATCGGCTCTTCCCTCTGCGCGCGCTTCGATCTCGGTGATCGGACCATTGGTGAACAGGTACGTGCGCATGTGCTCGTCGAGAGTCGGGTCGTGACGACGCAACCATTCGAGGAGCATCATGGCGTGCTCTTTTTCCTCGTCACGGTTGTGAGCCAGGATGGGGTCCTCCGTCGCTTCGACGCGCTGGTCGTACCAGTCGGCCGCCTCGAGCTCCTCTTGGAGAGAGGTGAACGCACGGTGCCGGTCGATCGTCTCGGGCCGCAACGACGCTTCGTTCTCATGCAGCCCCTCGCTGTTTGCCATCTGCTCCTCCTGGTGGACGCGCGCGTGCCGGTGGAGACGCGCGGAGATCGGGCTGGGCCACCGCCCACGGTAGCGGCACAAGGGGAGACGACGACTATGGGTTTCGGCGTGAAGAGGAAGGCTGGCTGCGGTCCTATCGAGGCAGCTTCGAGCCCGGCTTCGAGCCCGGCCTCACTGCTGGTAGTGCTCGACCGTGTCCGCCGGACGCTCCTCGGCGTCGTCGGGGTCCCGGCCGGCGCGCCGGAGGGCCCTGCGCTGGCGGAGGAGGTCCCAGAGCCGGTCGAGGGTGACCTCCAGTGCTTCGAGGCGCTCACGCTCCTCTTTGCTCAGACCCTGGGCTGTGGCGACGTGGGCCTCCTCGAGGCGCCTCTCTTCGTCTGCCAGCTCCCCGATCTGATGGATGATCTCTGCGTCGTCCACGCTGACGATCCTCTCACGCCTCGGATGCTCAGGCGACCGCTGGGAGCTCAGCGTCCCCGGCGGTCGCGCGCACGGTATCGGTCGATTCTGCGTCGCCTTCGTCCGCGCGACCTGCGTCGGAGAGCGCCGCGTCGAGCACGTCGGCGACGTTCGTCGCGAGGTGGATGGTCATCGCAGACCGCACGTCCTCGGGAACGTCCTCGAGGTCGGGACCGTTCCGGACGGGAAGCACGACTTCGGTCAACCCCGCTCGGTGCGCCGCCAGCACTTTCTGCTTCACGCCGCCGATCGGCAGGACGCGGCCTTGGAGCGTCACCTCGCCGGTCATACCCACCGCCTGGCGCACCGGCACACTGGTCAACAAGCTCACGAGCGCGGTGCTCATCGTGACGCCGGCCGACGGCCCGTCCTTGGGCACGGCGCCGGCGGGCACGTGGAGGTGGAACCGCTTGCCGCTGAAGGCCCCGGGGTCGATCCCAAGCTCACGTGCGTGGGAACGCACGTATGAGAGTGCGATCTCTGCCGACTCCTTCATCACGTCGCCGAGCTGCCCCGTCAGGGTCAGCCCCTCCGGTCCATCGGACAGCGATGCTTCGACGTAGAGCACGTCGCCCCCTGCCCCGGTGACGGCGAGTCCGGTCGCGACACCCGGGGCGTCCGCACGGTCGGCGGGCTCGAAGAAGAACCGCGGCCGCCCCAACCAGTCTCGGACGTGAGGGGCGTCGACAACGACGGGCGCCTCGGACCTGCCCGAGGCCAGTGCCGTCGCGACCTTGCGGGCGAGCCGGCCGAGCTCACGCTCGAGCGAGCGAACTCCCGCCTCGCGCGTGTAGTCCCCCACCACCGAGCGCAGCGCCTCGTCGGTCACCGAGAGCTCCTCGGGGCGCAAGGCTGCGCGGGCGAGCTGACGCCCGAGGAGATGGTGCCGGGCGATCGCGATCTTTTCCGCTTCCGTATAGCCGTCGATCCGGATGACCTCCATCCGATCGAGCAGAGGCGCCGGCACGGTGTCCGTCACGTTGGCCGTGGCGAGAAACAGGACGTTCGAGAGATCGAGCTCCACCTCTAGGTAGTGGTCGCGGAAAGTGTGGTTCTGCGCCGGGTCGAGCACCTCGAGGAGGGCCGACGAGGGGTCCCCCCGGTAGTCGGCGCCGATCTTGTCCACTTCGTCGAGGAGGAGCACCGGGTTCATCGACCCCGCCTCACGCAAGGCGCGCACCAGACGACCCGGCTGGGCGCCGACGTAGGTACGCCTGTGGCCCCGGATCTCGGCCTCGTCGCGGACCCCGCCGAGAGCGACCCTGACGAACTTGCGCCCGAGGGCGCGAGCGACCGACTCGCCGAGCGACGTCTTGCCGACCCCCGGCGGCCCGACCAATGCGAGGATCGCCCCCGCGCCTCGCCCCTCCACGGGCACGAGCCCGCGCTCGGCCCGAAGCTTGCGCACTGCGAGGTGCTCGAGGATCCGGTCCTTCACGTCCCGGAGGCCGTCGTGGTCCTCGTCGAGGATCTCGCCTGCCAGCGCGACGTCGAGCCGGTCCTCCGTCTCGACCCCCCACGGCAACTCGAGGATCGTGTCCAACCACCCGCGGATCCAGCCGCTCTCGGGGTTCTGTTCACTCGTGCGCTCGAGCCGGTCCACCTCGCGCTCGACGGCGGCCCGCACCTTCTCGGGCAGCTCCCGCGACTCGAGGCGGCTCCGGTAGTCGTCGGGGTCCTCGTCGTCCCGGCCGTTCAGCTCCCCCAGCTCCTTGCGGATGGCCTCCATCTGGCGCCGGAGAAGGAACTCTCGCTGGGTCCGTTCCATCCCTTCTTCGACGTCGCTCTTGATCCGCTCGCGCAGGGCGAGATCGGCGAGGGTGTCGCGGGCCCAGCCGAGCACGAGCGCCAAGCGAGCTTCGACGTCGAGCGTCTCGAGGACCTCCACCTTCTGCTCGAGGGTCAGGTCCGGCGAGTAACCGGCCACGTCCGCCAACCGGCCCGGGTCGGTGATCTCTCGCAGTTGCGCCGCGACGCGGCGCTCGCCGCGACCGATGAGGATGTTCTCCACGACGGCCCTGTACTCGCGCGCGAGCTCCTGCGCGGCCGGGGTGGCGGGCTCTTCGTCCACGACTTCTGCCTCGACCCACAGCGCGTCGCCGGTCCCGGGCACACCGGTCCCGATGTGCGCACGGCGGTCGCCGCGCACCACGATCGCGACCAGGCCGCCGGGGAGCTCCGCACGCTCTGAGATCTCCGACACGACGCCGACCGACGCGTACCGGCCGTCGATGTGGGGGACGAGCAGGAGCCGCCCGCCCGCCGACGCCGCGGCGTCCGCGGCAGCCAGTGCCTCGGGCGACTCGAGCGCCATCGTGAACACCATGCCGGGGAGCATCACGCCTGATTTGAGAGGGAGGAGGGGGAGGGTCAGCTGTTCCAAAGAAGTTCATCTCCGATCTGTCCTGCCGTTACGGGCCTGGCGGTCCCGGCCGGTCAAGGGTTCAACGCCGACGAGCGCCCCCGCTATTCCTCGGGAGGTAGACCTGGGCCTTCCATGATCCGGTGAGGGGGACGGCGGCGAGGACCGTGCCCGCCCTGAGCACCCAGTCGAGGACGGCGGCGGGTTGGGCCCCAGAAGCCGGATGGACGATGAGCCCGCGCCGGGAATGGTCCTGTCCGACGTGCCAGCCGAACGGCACGGGCGCGCCGAGCTCTCCGAGTTGCGATGCGGCAAGCCGGCCCCGGGGGTGGAGGATGCCGATGCGCTCATCGCTGCCACTCCCCCGCCGCGTGCGGTGTGGCATCCAGGTGCACATCGTCACCGGAGGCGGCGCTGCTCCGAAGACGGCCGAGAAGATCCCGACCCGGCGCTCCTCGGCCGCCTCCTCCGGCACCCCGGGAAGGAGGTTGATCCAGCCGTCCCCGGCCGCGGAGAGGAGGTGCATCCGCTCGAGGACGGCCGCCGTTGTCGGTGGCCGGAACTCGAACTGCTCGACTTCGCGCCGGGCGCGCATGGACGGAGTGTCTACCGGACCTGCCACGGCGACGCTCGCCGCGGACGCGACGCCGCCCCCCGCCGAGGATCGGCGGGGGGCGGTACACCGCTTCTGGCTCCGGCGCCCGGTGTCAGAGACGGGCGCCAGGTTGTGGCGCGCTCACGCCGCCTGGGCGGACCCGACAATGTGAGACTTCGGGAACGGCTGCTCGAGTGGCGTCCTGCGGGTGTGCCACACGCCGAGACCCGTGAGGATCAGCAGGAGGAAGGCCAGCGAGAACGCCGCAATGGCGCCGTCGGTGGCGATCGTCCCGAACTGCGAGAACGCGTACGCCTCGAGAAGGAGCCCCTCGAGCGTGGTGGCCTTGAAGCTCACTGTGACGAGCGCTGCCATCTTCTTTGTCGACGGGTGCGTCATCGCGTAGCCCGAGATCTGCGAGTACACGCCGTGGAACGGCATCCCGTAGACGTCCATCTGGACCTTGTACGCGTATGCCTTCGCCTGAGCACCGGTGAGGACCTGCTGGCCTGCGAACGGCAGCTGCACCGACCGAGAGATGTAGTTCTCGCTGTGTTTTGTCATGATTGTCTTCGTCGTCGGGAACGTGATCTGCTGACGAGCGAGTTGGTTGTGGACGTTGGTGTTGGCGTAGTTGGCGCCGACCAGAAGCAATACGCCTGCCACTGCCAGGATGACCACGAGGGCTGCTCCAACTCCGGTCAGCATGAGGTCGAACGTCTTGCGTTTCATGGTGCGCTCCCTTTCGTGACCCATCGGGTCTCCTGACGCCCCCACTCGGACGTCCCTACGGACAGGGTGCTCGTGTCAGACGATGTGCGGGAGGGCCGGAGGTCCTAGAAGGCCGGGACGAAGGTCCCGATTGTCAGAAACGGCCGGACCGGACCGTTGCGGGACGAACCGTCGCCGGCGCGTTCACGACGCCCACGAGACGTGCTCGAGCCGTCGACGCAGCACCGCAAGCGCGCGCATCTCGATCTGGCGCACCCGCTCGGGAGAGATGGACAGTGCGGCGGCCACTTCCGTCGCGGTCCGGGGACCGTTCGCAGACCCGATCCCGTAACGAAGACGGATGACGTTCGCCGCGGACGCAGACAGATGCTCGAGGAGACCTTCGACCTCTCGAGGCAGAACCGCGATCACCGCGAGGTCTCCGACGTCGGCCGAGGAGTCCGACACGAGCTCGCCGAGCTCGTTGCCGTCTTCGTCGATCGGTGAGGACATGGACACGACCGGCGCGGCTGCGCGCCGGATCGCGACCACGTCCGCGAGCTTGATCCCCGTCTCGCCAGCGAGCTCACGGTCGCCTGGCGATCGGCCGAACGTGCGCTCCAGGTGCTCCGCCGTCTCCGACAGGGCCCGTGCCTGCTCGCGGCGGTGCCGCGGAAGACGGATGGACGACGACTGGTCCCCTATCGCCTGGGCGACACCCTTTCGGATCCACCACGTGGCATAGGTGGAAAACTTGTACCCGCGTCGCCAGTCGAACCGCTCGATGGCGAGCAGCAGGCCGATGTTCCCCTCCTGGACGAGGTCGGAGAGCTCGACGCCGCGGTGCTGGAACCGCTTGGCGATCGACACGACGAGGCGCAGGTTGCCTCCGATGAACTCGCGACGCGCCCGGCGCCCCGCGTCGACGGCGTCGAGCAGTGCCTGCCGGCGCTTGCGCGAGCCGCGACAGGGCCCGTCGAGCTCCCGTTGGGCGCGGACGCCCTCTTCGATCGCCTGTGCGAGGCGGACCTCGTCGGCCCGGGTGAGCAGGGGGTGCCATCCAAGCTCATTGAGGTAGAGGCGCATGAGGTCGAGATCGCGCTGACGCGGCGCGTCGCCGAGGTCGCTCCGGTCCTGGTTCGCCATCACGTCCTCCATTCCAGTTCCAGCCGCAGGATTCAGGACTAGACCCGGGGGTTGCATCCCGCTAGGGACCGAAGTCCCATCTCGGGTCCTCAGACCGGTCCGTGGGCACCGGCCTCAGCCGGGGGCTCCGGGCACGGGAACGACCCTCCCCTCTCGTGCGGTCGCGGTCCCACGCGGAAGCGACGCCACGCACGCGGCCTCGAGGGTTCGCGAGGACCGCAACCCGACAGTGACCCGCACACGACCCTCGGGTGGCAGACTCCCGACATGACCTTGCGCGTCTTCCTCCTCGACGACCACGAGGTCGTCCGCGCCGGGCTCCGCTCGCTGCTCGAGTCCGAAGAGGACATCGCGGTCGTCGGTGAAGCCGGGAGCGTCGAAGAGGCGCTCGTCCGCATCCCGCTCGCGAAGCCGGACGTGGCCATCTTGGACGTCCGCCTGCCGGACGGCAGCGGTATCGAGGTCTGCCGTCAGGTCCGCTCGGAGCACCCGGCGGTGGCGTGCCTGATGCTGACGTCGTACGCAGACGACGAGGCACTGCTCGCGGCGATCATGGCGGGCGCCGCCGGTTACGTGCTCAAGCAGGTCGGCGGCACCGACCTCGTCGCCGACATCCGCAAAGTCGGAGCGGGGGGTACCCTCCTCGACCCGAAGCTCACCGCGCGCGTGCTCGACCGACTACGGCGCGGCCCCAAAGAGGACGAGCGGCTCGCCTCCCTCACCCCCCAAGAGCGACGCATCCTCGACCGAATCGCCGAGGGGCGGACGAACCGGCAGATCGGCGAGGAACTGTTCCTCGCCGAAAAGACGGTCAAGAACTACGTGTCGAACCTGCTCGCCAAGCTCGGCATGGAACGACGGACGGAAGCTGCCGTCTTCGCCACGAAGCTGGCGGAACGGCGATCATCCTTCGACCGTCAGGAGCCCTCGGGCGGCTCGTGAGCGGCTGACCGCTCTCCGCGGCGGTCGTCGCGGCCCCGGGCGTGGACCTTGACGCCGGCGGCTTCGAGCGCCTCCTCCAGCCGCCTCCGTTCGCTGAGCGGTCGCGTGAAGCGAGCCACGTCGTAGGGGATGCCGTGGAGGCGACAGAGCCTGACCAACGCATTGTCGTACTCGAGCTCGGTCGCGATGCGCGCTGACGCCCCGACCGCTTGCGAGGTGACCGAGGACCGCCGCGTGTCCCGGAGCTCTTGGTGCGTGGCGAGCTGTCCGAGCAGACGTCGTTCGTTCGCGCGCTGGGTGGTCGAAGCGTCAACGAACGCGAGCGACATCGCCAGGAGCTCGCTGTACATCGACTTCGTCGTCAGTCCTTCGTCGGCCATTTCACCGCCTGCGCCGATCTTGGCCGCACATCGGCGTCCCAACCACCACTCTTCGGTGGAGTCCCGTCGTCCCAACAGGGTCCTCGGTCACATCGAGAGTTCTTCCCGGCTGCCCTGACGACGCGGCCAAATGAGCCCGTCGAGCCCGGCACCTAGGATTGCCGGAGTGCCCTATCGGCGCATCGAGGACCCGGGGAAGCTGCGGCGGTTGCTCGAGGCGGTCCTCCTCCTCGAGGCGGACCTCAGCCTGCCCGTGCTGCTCCGCCACTTCGTCGAGGAGGCGTGCGCCATGACCGGCGCCCGGTACGGCGCGCTGGGCGTGCTCGACGAAGAACGGAAGGAGCTCGCGGAGTTCATCACCGTGGGCATGACCGATGAGCAGGAACGTGCGATCGGGGTCCGCCCGAGGGGACTGGGCGTGCTCGGTCTGCTCATCGAGGACGCGCAGCCCTTGCGGCTGAGAAACATCGCCGAACACCCCAAGAGCGCCGGCTTCCCAGAAGGTCATCCGCCGATGGCGTCGTTCCTGGGGGTCCCGGTCGGCGCCCACGAAGAGGTGTACGGCAACCTGTACCTCACCGAGAAGATCGGCTGGACAGAGTTCACCGACGACGACGAGTCCCTCGCGCTCGCGCTGGCACAAGCTGCGGCGATCGCGATCGAGAATGCCCGACTGCACGCCCGTGTTCGGGAGCTCGCCGTCGTCGAAGACCGCGATCGCATCGCACGCGACCTGCACGACGCCGTCATCCAGCGCCTGTTCGCGATCGGCCTCTCACTGCAAGGGATCGCGCGCGCGCCGCTCGAGGGACCGATACTCGACCGGGTGCAGCGCGCGGTCAGCGACCTGGACGCCACGATCCGCCAGATCCGCACCTCCATATTCGAGCTCTCGAACGCCGATGCCGAGCGCCCGGGGCTCCGCGCGAGCGTGCTGGCGCTCGTTCGCGAGCTACGCCCCGTCGTCGGGTTCGACGTGTCGGTGTCGTTCGAGGGTCCGGTCGACACGGGCGTCCCCGACCAGGTCATCGAGCACCTTCTCTTCACGATTCGCGAGTGCCTCACGAACGTTGGGCGCCACGCCAAGGCGTCGAACGCCTCGGTTCTGGTCCGGGTCGACACAGCCTTCCTGACGCTCGAGGTCGTGGACAACGGACGGGGCATCGCCACGGCGACGGACGACACGGCGGCGGGCCACACTGCGGCCGGGGGCCTCGGGCTCGCGAATCTCCGCAGGCGCGCTGAGCGGCTCGCGGGTGAAGTCGTCGTCAGCGCGCCGGCCGACGGTGGCACGTCGATCGTCTGGCGCGTCCCCGTGTGACCCAAGTCCCTGTCGCCACGGGATCCCCGAGAGCAGACTCCTCCGCAGGAGAGCCGCGCTGGATGCGGCCGCGCGAAAGAGGAGAAAACAGTGGCGGACGTGACTGCGTCACCTGTGGTCGTCGGGGTCGACGGTTCGACAAGCTCGCTCGAGGCGGTCGAGTGGGCTGGCAACTACGCCGCCACGACGGGAACCCCGGTCAAGCTCGTCGCCGCGTGGGATTGGCCGAACAGCTACGGCTGGCCGGTCCCGGTTCCTGACAGCTACAGCCCGTCGGCGGACGCAGACCGGGTGCTCGCGGCTGCGTCCGCGAGGTTGCTCGAGCACCATCCTTCGCTTTCGGTCACCACGGTGACGGTGCAGGGCCATCCGGCGCATGTGCTCGTCGACGCCTCGAAGGAGGCCGCACTGCTGGTCGTCGGCTGCCGCGGGCACAGCCAGCTCGCGGGCATCTTCATCGGTTCGGTGAGCGAGCACTGCGCCGCCCGCGCCCACTGTCCGGTCGTGGTCGTTCGCGGGGTGCACACGGCGGCATGACCCTCTGATCCGGCGGCGATGCCTCTCGGAGCGGGTCACTGACGCCCCGCCCAACGGCGTCGTAGTGCCGATTATGTGGAGGGCGCGTCGAGGGAGCCGACGGAATGGAGGCGATCCCACGCCTCGTCGATCGCACGCTTTCGCAAGGCGGCGGCGGATTCCACCGCCTCCGATCCCGGGCCGCCGAACGTCGGTGGCTCGAGGTCGTTGCCGCCCCCGAGGAGCGCGCCGAGCGTCGAGGCGGTCGACCGGCGGACCGCATCGAGGTCATATCCCCCCTCGAGGAACAACACGAGGCGGCCGGACCTCGGGGCGAGCTCGGCGACGCGCAATGCAAGGCGGGCGAAGTCGGCGCTCGACAAGCTGAGCTCGGCAAGGGGATCCGCGCGGTGCGCGTCGAAACCGCAGGAGACGAGCACCCAATCCGGCCTGAAGGCTTCCGACGCCGGTGCGACGACTCCCTCGATCGCCCGCAGCAGCACGTCGCCGGTCGCGCCGGGCGGCACCGGAATGTTCAGCGTGGCGCCGATCGCACCGGGGCCGCCGACCTCCTCGGAGCGCCCGGTTCCGGGGTAGAGCGGCCACTGGTGCGTCGAGACGTACAGGACGGAGGGCTCGTCCCAGAAGATCGCCTGGGTGCCATTGCCGTGGTGCACGTCCCAGTCGATCACGAGGACCCGCTCACCCCGCGCGCGCAACGCAGCGGCCGAGACGGCGACGTTGTTGAGGAGGCAGAAGCCCATGCCCCGATCACGTTCGGCGTGATGGCCGGGAGGGCGGACCGCGACGAAGCCGACGCCGTCGGCACGCTCGGCGAGCGCGTCGATCGCCACCAGCCCTGCGCCGGCGGCGCGACAGGCTGCGTCCCACGACGACTCCGTGACGTAGGTGTCGGCGTCGAGTGTGCCCCCGCCGCGCCGAGAGAATGCTTCGAGCTCGGCGAGGTACTGCTCGTCGTGGACACGGGCGAGCGCCTCATGCGGAGCTGGCGGGGCTTCGACGGTCACGAGGTCGTCCCCGAGGTGAAGGTCGGCAACGCCTTCCAGGACTGCACCGAGGCGGGCGGGACGTTCCGGGTGCGGGCCGCCGTCGTGGGCGTCTTCGCCGACGGGACCGGCGAGGATCAGCACGATCCCTCAGGCTCCGCGCCCGCGACTGAGCGGCTCGCTTCCCTCTTCGCCAGCGCTTCTTCGTACGACTGAACAGGAGCGATCGGGAACCTCACCTTCACCACGCCGTCTTCGAAGTGGGTCGTCACGGGGAACCCCATGCCTCGGAACATCTCGAGCATCGCAGCGTTCTGCGCCAGCGTGTCCGCCACGAACACGCCGATCCCCGTGAGCCGCCCGGCGCGCACGAGCTCGTCAGCAAGCAGCGTACCGATGCCCTTGTGCTGGTAATGATCCTCGACCAAAAACGCGACCTCGGCCTCGTCCGTCCCGGCGAGCCGATCGTACCGCCCGACGGCGACGAGCCGATCTCCCGCCAGCACGACCAACGCGAACCTGTCCACGTAGTCGACACGAGTGAAGTGCGCGACTTCTCGCTCCGAGAGGACCGGATGAAAGTTGAAGAACCGAAGGTAGATGGACTCTCGCGAGAGGGATGCATGGAACGCGACGAGGATGGCCGCGTCCTCTGGGCGGATGGGGCGGATGCGTACCAACTTGCCGTCGCGGATCCGCACGTCCCGCTCCATGTCCGAGGAGCAGCGCGCCGGCCGGCGCCGTGCGGTCTCACTGGCATCGGACATTGCAGCTCCTCGTCCTCTCTCGGGGACCTGCTGCACAATGGCACGCTTCGGGACCCGGCGCCGCTGGGCCGCGAGCCCACGCTCGCCTCGCTCGTCGCCTTGACGTCACTGCCCGAGATGCCCTCGGGGACTCTCATGGAGCTCGAGCCTCGGCGAGCCATCCGTCCCTCCTCGGGACCCATGTCGAAGAGCCTGCCTCGCCTTTCGGGCAGCATCAGACCTTGGCACCCGGGAGCAGGGCCGAGGGCTCTTCATGGCCGTAGCAACGACGAATTGAGCCTTCGCTCCGGACGAGCTTCTGGCCCAGACTGGGAACATGACGACGAGAGCGGCCGAACTGCGCAGCGTTCCCAGGCTTCGAACGCTCGGTGGAAGGTGGAGGAACGACCTCGGCTCGGAGCTCGAGCTGCACGACACGGACGGGTTCTTGAGCGGCCGCTACACGTCTGCGGTCGGAGAGGCGCGACGATCGGAACCGCTCATCGGGTTCTGCACACCGCCGTCGGGGGCGGCCATCGTCGTGCTCGCCTTCGTGGTGCGCTGGCCCGGCACCGGATCCGTCACGAGCTGGACGGCACGGTACGACGGCGAGCGCGACAGCCTCGAGGCCGCGTGGCTGCTCGAGGCCGCTTCCCCGAGCGAGGCAGCGTGGCGTTCGATGCAGCTCGGCCACGACGTGTTCCGCCGCGCCGGGTAAAAGGGCCCGACCCGAGAGTCCCGTCTCAGAGGAGAGACTGGGTGCATGGCATCGCAGCACGCGCTCGTCTTCGATGACCGCGCCGACGCGGGGCGGCGGCTCGCGGTCCTGCTCGCGGGGTTCGCAGCCGCTCGGCCCGTGGTCCTCGGGCTCCCCCGGGGCGGAGTGCCGGTCGCCGCTCAGGTCGCGCGCGTGCTTCGCGCGCCCCTCGACGTGATCCTCGTGCGCAAACTCGGCGTGCCGTATCAGCCCGAGCTCGCCTTCGGCGCCATCGGAGAAGGCGGCGTGCGCGTGACGAACGAGGAGGTCCGCCATGTCGCCGGCGTGAGAGATTTCGACCTCGCCGCGGCCGAAGCTCGGGAGCGTGGGACGCTCGAGCGGATGGCGCGCGTCTTCCGAGGGGGGCGCCCACCGATCCCGCTGCAGGGCCGCACCGTGGTCTTGGTCGACGACGGCATCGCGACGGGCGCCACGGCGAGAGCCGCGTGCACCGTCGCCCGGGCGCACGGCGCTGCACGGATCGTCCTTGCGGCTCCGGTCATCCCAAGTCAGACGCTCGGCTCCCTCCGGGACGTCGCGGACGACCTCGTCTGCGTGGAATCACCCGATCCGTTCTTCGCCATCGGCCAGTGGTACGCGGACTTCTCGCAGACGAGCGATGCCGAAGTCGTGCGGTTGCTCGAGGAATCGGGCCACGTAGCCCCGAGTCATGGCGACGTCGGAGAGGCGGTCGTGATTCCGCTCCCGTCGGGCGCCTCGTTGTCCGGAGAGCTCGCCGTCCCGATCAGGGCAGAGGGGATCGTGGTCTTCGCCCACGGCAGCGGCAGCACCCGTTCGAGCCCCCGGAACCGGCGCGTCGCGCAGCGCCTCCGCAGCACAGGTATGGGGACGTTGCTCTTCGACCTCCTCTCGCCTGACGAGGGCGAGGACCGGGCGAACGTCTTCGACATCGAGCTGTTGTCCGATCGCCTGGTCGCTGCGACCGCCACCGCGCGGGGGCTCCTGCCGTCGCTACCAATGGGCTACTTCGGGGCGAGCACGGGCGCCGCCGCGGCCCTCTGGGCAGCGGCGGCGGACACGTCGATCGCGGCGGTGGTCAGCCGCGGCGGGCGACCCGACCTCGCGGGCCCGAGGCTGGCGGACCTCCGGGCGCCGACGTTGTTGATCGTCGGCGCCGACGACCCTGTCGTGCTGGAGCTGAACCGGCAGGCCATCTCCTCCATGCAGTGCGAACGCGAGCTCATCGTCGTCGAAGGCGCCTCGCACCTCTTCGAGGAGCCGGGCACGCTCGCACGCGCAGCGGACGCCGCCGCCGATTGGTTCTCCGCGCACCTTCGCGGCAAGTCTCGGAGCCGATGACCTTCGGCCGTTGCCAATCGGAAAGGAACCGACGATGACCTCGACCGCAGCCCTTCTCGTCGACGGCTTCGGGAGGGTGCACGACACTGTGCACGGTGTCGTGGAAGGACTCTCCGTGGACGCCGTCACCTTCCGGCCCGAGCGCGGCGCGAACCCGATCGGCTGGCTCGTGTGGCACCTCACCAGGGTCCAGGACGATCACGTCGCGGCGGTCGCCGGCACCGAGCAGCGCTGGACCGCCCAGGGCTGGGACACGAGGTTCTCCCTGCCTTTCGACCGGCTCGAGACCGGCTACGGCCAGGACGCCGGCGTCGTGCGGGCGGTCGCAGTGGAGCCAGCGCTGCTCCTCGGCTACCTCGACGACGTGCATGCGGCCACCATCGCGTACGTGCGAGGGCTCGCCGACGCGGACCTCGATCGCGTCGTCGACACCCGCTGGGACCCGCACGTCACCTTGGGCGTGCGGCTGGTGAGCGTCCTGGCCGACGACCTGCAGCACGCGGGGCAGGCCGCGTACGTCCGCGGAATCTTCGAGCGGCGCGCCTGACGCGCACCGGGCTCAGGCCGAGCAGCGGTTCGGTCCGAGCTCCAGCGCCCGCACCTCGTCGGGGCCGGCCTTGGACTCGCCGGTGTTCAACCGGATGATCTCGACGAAACTCGGGGGGCGGGGCGCCGCCCGGGTGGAAGCCCAGGCGACGAACCGGTCGCCGTCCCAGTCGAGCTGCGGCACGGCCTCGCGCACGCTGCCGAGGGAAGCGGCAACCGGAACTGTCGCGACGACGGCGACGCCGTCACCGAAGTGCGCCGGGAGGACGAGCACGTCGTCGTCCTGGTCGTCGAGGAGCGAACCGAGCGAACGATGGAGCTCCTCTGCGTACTCACGGGCCCGGTCGGCGAGGTCCGGGCGGCCGACGCCGTCGACGAAAAGCGTGTCACCGGTGAGCATGGCGCCACCGAGATCGACGACGAGGGACCCGAGGGTGTGGCCGGGCGTCGCGAGGATCTTCACGGAGCTGTCGCCGAGCGTGAGGTGGGCGCCGTCGGACACGGGGGTGAAGGGAAAGTGGAGCGGGTCGGCGTCCGAGAGATGAAGCGCCGCCCCCGTCGCCTCGGCGAGAGCCCTCGCCCCGCTCACGTGGTCGGCGTGCAGGTGGGTGTCGAGGACGTGGCGGATCTCCCATCCGCGCTCGGCCACGATCCCGAGATACCGATCGATGTCCGACGAGGGGTCCACGACGAGGGCCTCCCCCCCGGAGCACACCACATACGAAAGACATCCCTTCGCTCGTCGGCGGATCTGGACCACCTCGAAAGCGTCGAGCTCCAAGGTCGCCGTGTCGTACACGCCTGCCCACGCGAGCATGCCGCCGACCAAGCTGGCCGCCTCGATGCCGGCCGCCTTGAGGGCGTCAACGGCGCTTGCCGATCGCTGCCCGCTCGCGCAGACGACGACGACCTGACGATCCCTGTCCACCTGTGTGAGCTGGTGTCCGAGCACGGAAAGCGGAACGTTGCGCGCGCCGGTGATCGACCAGGCCGAGAACTCGTCCGGCTCGCGGACGTCGAGCAGGAACGGCGCATCATCGGTCCCGAGGCTCGCCGCAAGCTCTTCTGCCGACACCCCCTGCGTATCGGCAGCGCGTCCGGTCGCGTCGATCATCCGCCCCTCCCGTCGAGCTCGTGCGTGTGCCGCCTGCGGGTGCCCACGCCCCGCGAGCCTAGGTCCAGTCAGTCGCGGGAGCGCCTTCATCGTCTCGAAGTCGAAGACGGGATCGCTTGGCGGATCGCCCGCAGCGCCAGGGTGCGCCCGCCGGCCACCCGCTACGTGGTCCAATGGCCGAAATGGGTCCACGGCGGCGGGGTGCACGGACGTGTCGGCGGACTCGGCGGCACGGGCGCAATCGGTGAGGACGACCAGTTCCAGACGGGGCGCGCAGCTGCCGCGGCTCTTCGTCTCCGCGATCGCCCTCACGGCGATGAGCCTGGCCCTCTCGGCCTGCTCGGGAGGTCCCGGACGCGCCGTGCCTTCCTCGAAGTCGACGACGACCACGGGCGCGACAACCACCTCGACGACGACCGCGGCGGCGTCCACCACGACGACGCCGGCGACGCCGGCGACGGGCGTGCCACGGTCGTGCGTGGCACCGCCCGCACAGTGGTCGCTGACGCGCCTTGCGAACCAGTTGTTCATGGTGATCGGGGAGTTCACATCGGCCCCGTCACTTGCACAAGAGGCCGAGGCCGGTGTCGGGGGATTCGTGTTCCTCGGGGAACCGTCCGCCTCGGCGGGACCATCCTTGCAGGCGGCGCTTGCAGGCCTCGACAACGACGCCTCGGGCGCCGGGCAGGTCGTGCCGTGGATGTCGACCGACACAGAGGGCGGTCCCGTCTCCCGACTCGCCAACGTCCTGGGTGCGATCCCCTCGGCTCGTGGAATGGCCGGGGAATGGACCACGAGCCAAGTGCAATCGGCGATGGCGTCGCGCGGGGTCGGGCTGCGACGCCTCGGGATCACGATGGACCTCGCCCCCGTCCTGGACACCGCCTCACCGACAGATCAGGTCGCCTACGAGTCGCAACGCTCGTTCAGCACAACACCGCAGGTCACCTCGTCGTACGGTGCCGCCTTCGCCGCGGGCTTGCGAGCCTCGGGCGTCGTCGCGGTCGGCAAGCACTTCCCGGGTCTCGGCCACGCGTCGGCCAACACCGACACAGGGGCCGCGACCGACCCGTCCCTCGCACAGCTGCGGAGCCACGACCTCGTCCCCTTCACACGGGTGGTCGCCTCCGGGCTCCCGGTGGTCATGGTCGGCCATCCCGTCGTGCCGGGCCTCACGAACGGCCTCCCAGCGAGCCTTTCACCCGCCACCTATGCACTGTTGCGCAACACACTCCACTTCGGGGGGGTGACGATGACCGACTCGCTCGGCGCCGGCGCGATCTCCGGCGCGGGGTACAGCGAGGCGTCCGCCGCCGTCACCGCCGTGCGGGCCGGAGTGGACATGGCGATGATCTACGCGTCGACATGGCTGCCGGCGCTCCAGTCGATGATCGGCGCGCTCTCCGACGGGAGCCTCGCTCGTTCGAAGGTCGACGCGTCCGCGGGACGGATCCTCGCCGCGAAGGGCGTCAGCGTCTGCGCCGGCTGATCTCGCCTGGCGGTGGCGACCCCTCCGACGCTCGCCTCCCGTCAGCTCCTGCGCCAGCGCCTCGCGACCGCGTCCAGCTGGATCCACGCCAGGTTCCCGACCCGCGGCGGAGCCGTTCAGCCGTTGCGCCGCCGCATCGGGAGCGGGTGGATGACCGCCCCCGACGAATCGTCCCAGTCGTCACTGCCATCTTCCGTGCCGCCATGGCGCGCCCGGTGGTCGAGAGGCACCGCCCGTTGGGCGACAGGGCCGCCGTAGTGACCGAACGGTTTGGCGTCGGCACTCGGGAGAGGGATCCCGGCGTCGGCCGGCTTGCGGCCGATCGCGACGGAGTCGACGGCGAGGCGGAACAGTTCCCAACGCCTGGTGCACCAGAGGATCGGCGCGGCCGCGAGCACGATCGGCGCGACCCAGTTGAGGAACGTGAACGCCACCGCGTCGGCCAGCAGTGCGGTCGTTCCCGTGGCGACCGCGACGGCGAGGGACCCCACCCCCCATGCGACCGTGATCTGCACATTCACCCGCGCGAACCGCGGGTCGTCGCGGACGGCCGGCGCGACGAGCGCGACGGTGTAGGTCTCGCTCAACGGGGTGAAGCGCAGCGAGCCGAACGCCAGGACGCTCAGGCTCACGATGACGAGCGCTCTCGGCAGACTGTCCTGCTCGTTCCAGGATTGTGACTCCAGGCCGGAGACGAGGAGGACGGCGAAGAGCGCGACGCCGACGCGGGGCACCAGGGGATGCCTGCCACGCACGTAGGACCAGCCTACGAGGGCGGCGCTGCAGGCCAAGGCCGCACCGCCCGCCCACGCGACGCCGAGGCCGGACTTGCGGTCGATGACGAGGAAGACCAGCCAAGGGAACATGTCCGCGTATGCGTCGGCGTCCACGATGCCTTCCTCGTTGTCTCCGTCACGTGCGGTGGGCTGGGCAACGGGCCTGGCAGAAAAAAGCTGTCACCCTGCACGCAGACCGCAATTCCGGGTAGTGTCGACAAAGAATACCCGCGCCGGATGGCTCGAGCGCTTCGAGGGCGGAGGAAGAACAATGCATCCCGCACACATTCGTGGGGACGTCCGATGACGGCGCTGTCCGAGCCCACCACTGCCCCTTCTGCCTCGGCAGACGACGTGGTGATGCTCGTGGACGCGGTCGACGCTGCTCAGTCCGTGCTGCGAGGGATCAGCGACCGCGCGCTGAACGACCTCGGTGGCGGGATCACCACCACGCAACTCCGCCTGCTCGACCGGCTGGAGCGGTTGGGCGAGTCCAGACTCATCGACCTCGCGGACGCGCTCTCCATCGCACCCTCGACGGCAACCCGTCTCTGCGACACGTTGGCCGAGCGGCAGCTCATCGTCCGCCACCGCCGAGGCCGCGACCGCCGGGAGCTGCAGATCCAGCTGACCGACGCGGGCAGGCACCTGCTGGAGGCGGTGCGCCACCGCACCATCGGCGAGTGGACCCAGGCGCTTCTTCGCATCAGCGCGGAGGACCGCCGCTACGTCGCCCGTGTCCTTGCGGACATCTCGACCGCCCTCGGTGACGCTTCCTCCGTCGAGCTCCCGCGTGGGCTGAGCGCCTGACGGACTGGAGGCACCGCTTCGCTCACGGCGCGGCCGCGTCGGTGAGCGTCACAGCGGCGCGTCGCCGCCTGACGCGCTGGAGGACCGTCGAGACTTCGCCCGACGGCCGTCACCTCCTGACGTCCGGCCGGTGAGGCTCTCTCCGATTGGCGCATCGCGCGCGGGGGTATGCGCTTGTCGTGGACACGCCGACGGTGGAGGGACGACCAGAAGCCGCCCTCCGAGATGCCGCTGGTTGACCGCTGCGACGCGATCGCCCGTCTCATCGACGACGCGCTCTTCGAATTCGCGACGGGCGTCACGTACTCGGACGACCGGGAAGTGGGGGACGACGGAGCGATCGCTGTCCAGCGCGCAGCGGACGGCCGTTGGTGGCAGCGGAGCCGCCCGGCCGAGCCCGCCGGCGTGCACGATGCAGCGGCGTGACCGCAAGGCACTCGCACCCGAGGCTCGTCGGCCTGCCGACGGCTTGCGGCCCCACGCCGCTACGCGCTCCAGCGGAGAAGCGCCCCGATACCCTCTTCGGGCCCCCCGTGCGCGGGTACGAGCCGCACTTTGGCATCGCTCAGCAGTGCGGCACGCACAGCCACGTCCACCAGAGCTCCCTCGGCGGGTCTTTCGACGTCCAGCTCCTCGAGCTCGCGGCGCGAGAGCGCACATAGCTCGGGGGTCGTCGGGTCGAACCAGGCGCGCGGCTGGGGGGCCGTCCCGGTGCTCTGTAGCCCGAGGGATGCATCCGTACGCGGCGTGAGCCGGGCATCGTGCACCAGCAGCACGTCGACCCGAGCCTCCCGCAACGCCTCGAAGGTTGCCTCTCCGCCTTGGACAGCCCGGTTCGACGCAAGCCGCCCGTGCAGCGCCTCCAAGGCTTCGACGGTGTCACGCGCCTCGACCGAGTGGACCAGGTGGGTCACGTCGTCGCCGAGGCGGTCGTCGGTGCTCGCCGCCGCCCTGCCCCCTTCGACGTTCACCATCAGCTTGGCCGTCCGGTCGGTGACCGAATCGCGCAGGATGCCCACCGCTCGCTCGTCGCCTGCGACCGCGACGAGCCTGGCGCCGATCGCCTCGACGACCCGCTCGACCTCGGCGGCGACCTGCCGCTCGTTGCGGGCCCAGTTCTCCTCCACCCTGTGCTGGTAGCGCCGGT
>DAIRCY010000034.1:20696-25777 GCA_036796435.1 Acidimicrobiales bacterium | reverse complement strand
CGCCGCCGGGGTCGGCGGCGGGGAACCTGCGGGGCCCCGACGAGCGGACCCCGCCTGCCGAGGGCGACGGGACGAGCCCCTCCAGCCGGCTCGCCACCGCCCCGAGGGTCCGCTCGAGCCGCTCGACCACCTCGGCGATGCCGACGACCGCGTCGGCGAGCTCTTCGAGGGTGGCGGCGATGTCGGCGCCCGCCAGCCCGGTCCACGCCTGCGAACCCACCGCGCCGAGGGGCGCCGACGGGCCGAGGGTGCCGAGGGCGCCGAGGGTGCCGAGGGTGCCGAGGGGTCCGCCGTCGGCCGGCTCTGTTCCGCGGCCGGCCATCGGGTCACCTGCGCCGGCGCCGGTCGCCCACGAGAGGGCAATCTCGTCGCCGCGGCGCCCTGCCGTCGGGATTCGCCCGACGGGTCCCTGGCGGGTGTGCCACGAGGCGACCACCTCTGCCCAGTGCGCCCGGGCGGACTCGACCGCGGCGCTGTCCTCGTCGGCGCGCCCGTGGCTGCCGGGCCGCTCGAGGAGGCTCTGGCGGCCGAAGGGCTGGAACCGGAGGCGGTCCCCCGTCCGCACGAGCGGCACCCAGCAGAGGCCGTCGGGGGTCGAGGCGACGAGCTCGGCGGCCAGGTGGTCGGCGTCCCCGCAGTCGGCGAGGGTTGTCACCGCGTCGAGCGGATCGACGAAGTCCCGCAGGGCGTGGGGGACGAGGTCGCCGATGCGGTAGCACGCGACGCTCCACGAGCTCGCCGCACGTGCGGGGTCCGGCCGGAGCAGTGCACCGAGCGCCGCGGCGTCGCCCGCGTCGGCCATCTCGACGAGCGCCCGGGCCGCCTCCACCTCGTGCGCGCCACCAGGCGCGCCTGCGAGCTCGTCGAGGGCCCAGGCGGCGCCGTCCTTCGGCCCCGCCCACGCCAGGCGGACGCAGGCCAGCTGGAACCTCGCGGCGGCCCGGCGGCCGCTCGGCCGCCCTTCACGGCGACCTCCCGGCGCCCGCGTGGGAGGCACTCGGCCCGCAGCTACGGTGTCCCGCCCGGCTTGTCGCACCCCAACGCCTTCCCGACCCTCGCACCCCTCGAGGCGCGGCGAGCGTACCAGCCCCCGTCCGTCCGCCCAAGGGCGAGCGGACACCTTTTTCTCCCGCATCCGCCCTTCCGTTTCGGCGGTCCCCGTTGCTACAGTCGGGCGAGGGCGGGGAAGGGCCGGAGGGGCCCCCGCGGAGGGAATTTCTCGGTGATCCACCACGTCGACAGGGCGCTCGAGTCGTTCTTGCGACAGCAGGTGCCGCTGCCTGAAGCGGACGTCGACCTGGCCTTCCGCGCCCCCGAGAGCAGCTGGACGGCCTCGGTCGCCCGCCCGACGGTCGACGTCTTCCTCTGGGACATCGCGCGCTCGGGCCGCTCGAGCAGCTCGGGTCGCGACGAGCGCGTCGTCGAGAACGGGAGGCGCCAGCAGCGGCCACAGCCAGCGCAAGTCGCGCTGCGCTACTTCGTCACGGTCTGGGCGCGAGAGCAGCGCGACGAGCACGAGCTCCTCGGCGCCATCCTGCGCGCGGTGCTGCGGCACGATGCGCTCCCCTCGACACTCCTGCCGCCCGCACTCGCAGAGTCCGCGTGGCGGCTGATCCTCGCGGGGGACCAGCACCGGCTCCCGCCGTCGTTGTGGGGCGGCGCCCCGCCGAAGCCGGGGCTGTACGTGGAGGTCGAGCTGGCCGTCGACGCCACGGGGTGGCAGGACCGCGGCGTTCCGGTGGAGGAGATGCGCATCTCGGTCTCCGACCGCTTCACCCATCCTGCTCCGGTCCCCGAGCCCGACGAGCGGCCGCCGCTGCGCAGGTTCCGTGCCGGCGGCGCCCTCGTGATGGAGGGACGTCTCGAGCCGCGTGCCGACGGCGACACGAACGCCGGCACGGATGACGCGGAGGACGCCGAAGAGACGGAAGGCGCCGAGGCACCGGACACGCCGCGATGAGGGTGCAGCTCGAGCCGCCCGCGGACGCGCTCGTCCCCGGCGAACCGGTGCAGCTCGCGGTCGACGTCACCAACAGCCTGTCGGTGATCGACGGCGTGCGCGTGGTCCTCGAGAACCCGACAGGCCTCGAGTGGTCCGCAGAGCCGGACCTCCTGCCGCTCTTCCCCGACGGCTCGGGCACGGTGACGGTGACGGTGACGGCGCCGCCCGGGCTCGCTGCCGGCGAGTACCGGCTCCCCCTCCAGGTCCGGTCGACCGCGGAGCCCGCCGCGTCGACGCTGCGGTTCCTCCCCGTGCAGGTGCAGCCCGCGCCGTCGCTCGCGCTCTCCGTCGAGCCGTCCGACCGCTCCGCGCGCCACCGCACGAGCTACGGGGTCGTGTGCCGCAACACCGGGAACGTCCCGCTCGAGGTCGACCTCGCTGCCACCGACCCGCTCCACGCCCTCACCTGCGTCGCCGAGCCCGCCACGCTTCGCGTCCCCCCCGGACGCGACGCGCGGGCCACGCTCACGATGACCTGCCACCGCCGCCTCCTCGGCAACGAGGTCGCGCACCGGGCCCAGCTCGTCGCGTCGGCGCCGGAGGCCCAGGCCGAGACCGGGGTGACCTTCCGCCAGCGGCCGCTCGTGCCGAGGGGCGCGAGGACCGTCTTTTTGCTCGCGTTGATCGTCGCGGTGTGGGCGACCGTGATGGTCGTCGCGCTCAGCCGCGCGCTGAACAGCAACCCGCCCCAGAAGGTGGCGCCTGCGTCGTTCTACGCGTCCAGCCAGGCGGCGAACGCCAACGCGGCCTACTCGACGGCGACAAACGGCGGCGCCCCGGTCCCGGCGGGGGCGGTCCCCAAGTCCGGGCTCGACGTCGCGGCGGGCGGCACCCTGGCCGGCCTCGTCGACGCGAAGACGACCGGCGCCGGCGTCGGCAGGATCACCGTGCAGGCGTTCGCGCTCGAGCCGGGCGGCCGGGCGGTGCTGCAGGCGTCCACCGCCACGGCAGCCGACGGGACATGGGCGATCCCGGGACTGCTCCCCGGCCCCTACCGGATCGAGATCAGCGCACAGGGGTTCACGACCGAGTGGTACCCGTCGTCACCGACCGAGTCGGGAGGCAAGACCATCAAGGTCCACGGGCTCGAGAAGACGAGGGGGCTGCGAGCGGTGGTGCAGGGGCTCCCCGGGTCGATCACCGGCGCGGTCGTGACGGGCGAGAGCCCTCCGCCGACGGTGACCGTCACGGTGACGCCGGTCACAGGACCGTCGACCGCACCGGTCGCCACCGTCACCACGACGAGCAAGGGGACCTACACGATCCCCCACGTCCCCACGCCCAACACCTACGACCTGAGCTTCACCGCGGCCGGCTTCATCGCCGGCTCGGACACCGAGGTGCTGACCGGCGGCCAGCAGGACATCGCGAACACGGTCACCCTCACCGCGCAGCCGGGCTCCATCTCGGGAATCGTGACCGGCGGCTCGGGGGCGCTCGGCGGCGTGACGGTGACCGCGACCGCCAACGGCGCCATCTTCAAGACGGCCACCCCGACGAGCGGCGCGGTAGGGACCTTCACCCTCACGAACTTGCCTTCGCCTGCGACGTACCTCGTCACCTTCAGCGCCCCGGGCTTCGGGACAGACACCGTCGCCCAGCAGCTCGGGCCCGGCCAGGTGCTGACGGGCCTCGAGATCACGCTCTCGGGCGGGGCCGGCGACATCTCGGGCACCGTGGACGCGCAGGGCGGCGGTCCGCTCGGGGGGGTGACGGTGACGGTCACCGGCGCGGCCAAGCCGCTCGCCACGCAGACCCTCACGGCGGGGACCGTCGGCAGCTTCGAGCTCGGGGGCCTCGCCACCCCCGGCCAGTACACCCTCACCTTCTCCCTCGCCGGGTACACGAGCGTCACCGTCCCGGTCGACCTCGGTTCGGGCGCGTCGGCGAGCGGCATCGACGCCACGCTCCCCCCCGCCTTCGGCGCAATCGACGGCACGGTCGAGGCGGGCGGCGTCGGCGTGGCGGGCGCCGCGATCACGGTCACCGACGGCGGCGCGCCGCTCACCACCAGCTCGACCACCGCCCCCGCAGGCAGCTTCAGCCTGGCGGGCGTCGCCCCCGGCGTCTACTCGGTCAGCGCGACGTTGGCCGGTTACCAGACCGACACCGTCCAGGTCCAGGTCGTCGCGGGCGAGACGGCGACCCCGACCCTGACACTCGTCGTGGCAGGCTGACCGTGCGCGTCGACGTCTCCCCCCGCCACGTCACCGCGGAGCCCGGCCGTCCGGTCACCCTCACGGTGGCCGTCACGAACACCGGCGAGCTCATCAGCGGGCACGAGGTGCGCGTCCTCGGCCTCGACCCGGCGTGGTCGGAGCTGTCGAGCGCCATGCTCTCCCTCTTCCCGGCGACGAGCGGCACCTGCTCGGTCGTGGTGACCTTGCCCGAGGGGATCCCCGCGGGCCGAAGGACCCTCGAGGTGGAGGTCCGCGAGCTCACCGAGCCGGGCGAGGTCGTCACCGTGCCGGTCGAGCTCACGGTGCCCGCCGACTCCCAGCTGTCGGTGGCGATCGACCCGTCGTCGGTGACGGCCGGCGGGGCGGCCCGAGTGGCGGTGATGCTCGCGAACGCAGGCACGGCCGAGACCGAGGCGCACCTCGAGGGGAAGGACGACACCGGCGCCATCACGTTCGTCTTCGAGCCGCCGGCCCCCACGCTCGGCCCGGGCGAACGGGTCATGGCCTCGGCCCAGCTGAAGGCACGGCGGCCGTGGGTCGGAAGCCCGAAGATCCGTCCGTTCCGTGTGGAGGCCGGCCCGCCAGCGGCCCCCGTCGTCGCGCAGGGCGCGTGGGTACAGCCGCCTCGCCTCAGCCGCGGCGCCCTCGCCCTCCTCGGGCTCCTCGTCGCAGGCACGGTGTTCGCCGCGGTGCTGAGCGCGACCCTCTCCCAGGTGGTCGGACAGTCCAACGCCGACCGTGCGCTGGCCCTCCAGGTCGCCGAGGCGAACCGCGCCCAGCCGGCCACGGGCACCGCGTCCCTCGCCGGGGTGGTCACCCTGCTCACCACCGGCAAGCCCGTGTCGGGGGTGACGGCGAACCTCTACAAGAAGGGGGCCACCGGCGCGCCGATCGCGTCG
>DAIRCY010000034.1:20304-20686 GCA_036796435.1 Acidimicrobiales bacterium | reverse complement strand
ACGCCGACCGCCGACTTCCTCGGGGCGTTCGGCACCGCTCCGGCGGGTGGGCTCACCGTTTTCACGGACGCGAGCGGCGCCTACCACTTCACGAACCTCCCGGCCGGCAGCTACGTCCTCGGCTACAGCGGAGCCGGCTTCGCCGAGCTGTGGTACCCCGACGCCATCGCCGCCGCCTCCGCGAAGCCGGTGACCCTGACCTCCAAGCAGACCCGCACCGGCGTCGACATCTCGATCGGCGGGCTGCCCGCCACGTTGTCGGGCCAGGTGAGCGGGCCGAACGTCGCCGGCGCCGTCCTGACCGTCCAGCTCCCGACGGCCCAACCGGTCGTCGCCTCCTCGTCTCCTCCGGCCGCGACATCGGGCGGCTCGGGGGGAAGCC
>DAIRCY010000034.1:3748-20294 GCA_036796435.1 Acidimicrobiales bacterium | reverse complement strand
CCCTCCTCCGGCGCCCTCGTCGGCGGCGAGAGCGCGGGCGGCACCGTGGTGACGAGCCTCACGCTCGCCGCCGGCGGCGCCTTCGACCTCCCCGGGATCCCCTCCCCCGCGACTTACCAACTCGTCGTGATCGCCCCGGGTGACGCGCCGGCGGTCCAGGAGATCACCATCGGAGGCGGCCAGGCCCGCAGCGGCATCTCGATCGTGCTCACCCCCGGGAACGGCGCGATCTCGGGGACGGTCTCGAGCTCCACCGGCCCCGTCGGGGGCGCCACGGTGACGGCGACCTCGGGGTCGTCGTCGTTCACGACGGTCTCGGTCACGACGCCGGGGTCGGTCGGCACGTTCAGCCTCACGAGCCTGCCGTCCCCCGCGACGATCAGCCTCACCGTCGCAGCCCACGGGTACGCCGCGCAGACCCTCACCGTCGCGCTCACCGCCGACGAGCACCTGACCGGCCTCGCGGTCGACCTCTTGCCGGGGAGCGGCAGCATCAGCGGCACGGTGACCACGCCCACAGGTACCCCGCCCGGCGGCGTCCTCGTGTCCGCCAACAACGGCACCACGACGACCACGACGATGACCTCGAGCGTCGGGACGGTCGGCTCGTACTCGCTCACAGGGCTCCCGGTGCCGGGCACCTACACGGTGACCTTCAGCCGGTCCGACCTCGAGAGCCAGACCGTCGACCTCGTGCTCAGCGTCGGGACACCGGAGGTGAAGGGCCAGAACGAGTCGCTCGTCGCCGACACCGCCAGCCTCTCGGGGACCGTCACGAGCACGAGCGGCGGGGGAGTCGCCGAGGTGGCGGTCAGCCTCGTCTCGGGGACGACCAGCTACCAGGTGACGACCGCGGCGAAGCCGACCGCCGGGGCGTACGCGATCGAGGGCGTCACGCCGGGCACCTACACGCTCAACTTCGCCCAGCTGGGCGGCATCCCGGTGTCGAGCATCGTCACGCTCACCGCCGGGCAGCACCTCACAGAGAGCCCCGCGCTCTCGCCCCCCGCATCGATCACAGGGGTGGTCGAGTCCACAACCGGCAGCCCGCTCGACGGGGCGGAGGTGTTCTTGTACCTGACGAGCGCCTACCCGACGGTGGCGGCCACGACGACCACGAACGCGAAGGGCCAGTTCACCTTCACGGGCGTCGAGGCGCCCCAGGACTACCTCGTCGCGGTCGCGTACCCCGCCGGCACCTCCCCGCAGGTCACCGTGGCGGTGACGACGATCGCAGGGAAGTCGGCGCCCGTCTGCGGCAGCACAGCGACCGGGTCGACGACGGCGCCCACGGGCTCCTCGGGCAGCTGCACCCCCTCGGCGAACCCGATCAAGGTGAGCCCGTGAACGCCGACGACACGCGGCCGGTCCCGCGCACCGAGCCCGACGCGGACGGGAACTGCCATGCGGACGGGAACGGCCATGCGACGAACGGCAACGGCAACGGCAACGGCAACGGCAACGGCAACGGCAACGGCAACGGGGCTGCGCCCGCGTCGCTCGACCACCACGCGGCAGCGTCCATCAGCGCGTCCCCCCTGCGGGTCGCTCCCGGCGACGTGGCGCACTCGACGATCTCGCTCACGAACCTGCGCAAGTCGCCGTGCACCTTCGAGCTGACGCTGTCGGGCATCGAGTCCGGCTGGTACGGGCTGCCGGCCCGCGTGGGGCCCCTCGCCCCGGGTGAACAGGCCCACGTCCCGTTCCACCTCTCGCTGCCGCGCGGGTACCCGCCGTGCACGCTCCTGCTCTCGGTGGAGGCACGCCCGCTCGCGACTGACCTCGGCGCGATCGGCGCGGGCCGGGTGCGCCCCGCACTCCCGGCACGTCCCGGACGGCCGGCCACGGGGGCAGCTGCGCCCCCCCGGCGGGAGTGGACGACACCCGACGACGAGCGGCGTGCCCCGGGCCGCCACGACCTCCAGGTGCTCGTCGGCGACGGTGCGACGATCGCCGCGCGCATCGACCCGGCCGACGTCGCCGGCGGCAGGCGCGGACGGTTCTCGCTCGTCCTGCGCAACCGCAGCAGCCAGAGCCAGCAGGTACGCCTCGAAGGGATCGTCCCCGACCAGAAGCTCGAGGTCGGATTCAAGCCCGACGCCCCGCTCCTCCTCCCGGGCCACGAGCTCAAGGTGGACGGCCGGATCCGCACCCGCCGTCCGTTCTCTGGCGAGCCCCAGCGGCACCCCTTCGCGGTGAAGGTCCAGGGGCGCGGGACGCCCGTCACCGCCGACGGCTCCTACACGGCGCACCCGCTGCTCCCGGGATGGGCCTTCAAGTCGATCGTGGTCGGCCTCGTCATCGCGCTGTGGGCCGCGGTCGCGATCGTCGGGATCTCCGCGCTCTCGCACCGCCTGCACCAGTCGGCCCTGCAGAACACGAATCTCGGCCAGCACCACCACCACTCGACGTCGCCGAGCACGAGCGCTCCGTCCAAGACGACAACGTCGTCATCGCCGGGCTCGGGCTCTTCGGGTGGCTCGGGCTCCGGCTCGCCGGCGTCGGGCAAGAAGACATCCAAGACATCGAAGAAGGCTCCGGCGAAGCCGTCGGTCGAGGTGATCGGGAAGGTGGCCGGTTCTTCCCCGGGCGGGGTGACGGTCACCCTCTCGCCGACCTCGCTCGTCTCCCCGACAGTGCTCGGCGCATCTGGAAACTCTGGATCCGGGACCCTCGCGTCGTCGGTGCACCCCCTCCCCGGCCACCACGTGGGCGGGTCGGCGCCGGGTGCCGCCGGGGTCACCTACGGACCGGGCGCCGTTCTCACCGCGGCGGTCCGCCACAGGTCGACCGGCCATGCGCGCGCGCCGAATGCCGCGACGCCGATGCTCGTCGGCGCCTCCAGTCACGTGTCCCGGATCCCCGACGGCAAGGTCTACGGCACGGAGGCTGCGGCTGCCTTCTTTCCGAGCCTCGTGGCCGCGATCACCCCGACGCTCACCACGAAGACCCTGGCGGACGGCTCGTTCGTCTTCACCGGCGTTCCCGCCCCCGGCACGTACCTGGTGTCTTTCACCGAGCCCGGCTACAACACGCGTAAGTACGTCGTGCAGACGAAGACGGGCGCGAACATCACGCTCGACACCGCGCTCAGCCCGGGCACCGGGTCGCTCAGCGGGACCGTGACCGGGCCGCACGGGCCGCTCGGCGGGGTCTCCATCACCGTCTCGGACGGGTCGGTCACCGTCACCACCGTGACGCCGACCACCGGCGCCGGCGTCGGCACCTGGTCGGTGAGCGGGCTCAACACGCCCGACCAGTACCTCGTGAGCGCCAGCGCCTCCGGGTACGGCACGCAGATCACCACCGCGTCGCTCGCGGCGAGCGCCAGTCTCGCCGGCGTCGACCTGACGATGAAGGCGGGCGTCGGATCCATCAGCGGCACCGTCACCGGGGGCGCCCACCCGGTCGGCGACGTGACGGTGAGCGCGACCGACGGGACGCTCAGCGCGACCGCGACCACCTCGACCGTCTCCCCGGTCGGGACCTACACGCTGCCGAACCTCGCCATACCGGGCACATGGACGGTCACGGTGTCGGGGTCGGGCTGGATCACGCAGACCCAGCTCGTCAAGCTCAGCGGCAACGCCACGGTGAACGCGTCGCTCACCTCGTCGGGGGCGAACGTCGTCGGCGTCGTCTCGAGCAAGGGCAGCGGCCTCGCCAACGTCGGCCTCACCCTTTCGAACCAGTCCGCGACCTTCAAGACCCTGAGCGAGTCGGTGACCCCGGTCGGCGGGTTCGACTTCGGCCAGATCCCCCCCGGCCAGTACGTGCTCAGCGCCACAAGCTTCGGCTACACCACCCAGTCGGCGTCGGTGAAGGTGACAGCCGGACAGACGGTGACCGTGGACCTCACAATGCCCTACGTCGGGACGTCCAACGTGAAGAAGGGCACCATCACCGGAAGCGTGTCGAGCCAGTCCACCGGCTCGCCGATCGCAACAGTCCCCATCGAGCTCGACGGGAAGACAACGGGGAAGAAGACCAACAGCAGTGGCGTCTACTCCGTCACAGGTGTCGCGCCCGGGCTCCACGAGATCACCGCGGAGGGCTCGGCCAAGGGCTACTCGAATGCCGGCGTGCAGGTGAGCGTCGCCGAGGGCGCGACGGTCACCGCCCCGATCATCTCCCTCCCGAAGCTCGGGTCGTTGAGCGGCACGGTGCTCTCCGCCGCGACCGGCAAGCCCATCCCGACACCGACGGTGTCTCTCCTCAACGGGACAAAGGCGCTCGGCACACCCACGAAGTACTCGAGTTCGAGCAACGGCACCTACAAGATCACAGACATTCCCGCGGGCAACTACGTGCTGAAGGTCGGTCCCAAGAGCGGGACAAAGCTGTACGACACGTCGGAGACCAGCGTGTCGATCGGCGCGGGCGAGGCGCTCACCGACAACGTGAACCTGACCGAAGGACCGTCGTTCCAGGTCAAGACGTACTTCGAGACGTCGAGCGGCACGCTGACACCCCAAGGTGGGGTCTGCATCATCGTCTCACGTCTTACAGGCACGAAGAAGGTGTCCCAAGTCCCCAAGCTGTCGACATCCAAGGGTGGGCCTGTCTCCTTCTCCACACTGATCTCGGGTGACAGCTACGTCGCCACATTCGAATTGCCAAACCCTGCGATCACAACGGGACATACAGCGACATGTCTCACGCTCACGACAGCCCACATCCGTGCGACCGCCCCCCAGGACCAGTTCACCGCGGCGCCCGACAACACCGCCATCTACCCCGCGGTCCTCGCCCTCCCCCATGGCGGGGTCACGGTCAAGTTGTCGTTCCCCTACGTCGTCGCCGGGAGCGGGGGTAGCGGGCGCGGGGTCACGACCGACTGCCCGATCGAAGCGACCACATCGACGTTGCCGAACACATGCCCCCATGTCCTGGCGTCGACCGCAACGGCCACACTCCCCGCGGTATCCGTGGTCGGGACGACGGGTTACGTGAACCAGGTCAACGGCACACCCGGCACCGCCGACACCGCAACCGTCAAGCTCATCGCGCCGTCAGCGGGATCGAATGTCTGGACCTACCCGACCACAAGCTCGGTGCCCAAGTTCGTGACCACACAGGTCACGCTCCTAGTGTCCGACTCGGCCAGCCAATTCGAGACGCTGAAGAAGACCATCTCCCTCACGTCGACGACCTCCACACTGCCCGAGCTGCTCACACCGGTCCCCGTACCAATGCACGGAACGATCTCGCCGAACACAGGCGTGTCGCTGACGGTGAACCCGAACGTGCTCTCCCCCACAACGTCCTCAGGAGTGGCCAACAACCTCACGTCGACCGACAACATCGGAGCCACCGAGGGCACAGCCGGCGCGCTCAAGTGGTCCGACCCGGCGACGGGCGCGTCCGGTGGTGCCGCGCAACCTGGCAAGTACTCGGTCACTCTCAGTAAATCGGGCTACGTCAGCAAGACCCTGCCGAGCGTCCTGATCCCCCTCTGCGTGCCGAAGACGACCTGCGGTATGACGATATCGTCGACACCAACACTGAAGCTCAAGGCTCAGGTCACGCTCGTCGTGAAGCCCGCCGCCGCCAAGGTGCCGGCGACACTGACACTCCCGACGGTGACCCTCTACCTCGGGGCTGGGACCGGCGACCAGGTCGCGCAAAAGACGCTCGTGAAGACAGGATCGACATACAGCGCCACGTTCACGAACGCCCTCACACCAACAAAGACGACATACCACTTCACCGTGAGCGGCCCGGGCATAGAGACCTATTCGAGCGGCACGCTCGTCCTGCCCGCAGGCACTACCTTGACGACAATTCCGCCACTCACCGACGACGGATGGCTGTCGGGCACCGTCAAAGGAGTGCTGGTGCCCACAAACTCCGGCAGCACCGGGGCGACCGAGAAGCTGACCGGCGCGACCGTCGCGGTCACCACCGGAACTTCATGCTCGACAACGAAGATATTCAGCGCGACGACGACAAACGGGACCTTCAAGCTGGTCGGAACCACCGGCGGCCTCCATCCGGGTACAACGTACCGCGTCTGCGTCAGCGCGTCGGGGTTCGGGACCAAGACAAAGACGCTGGTCGCTGTTGCCGGCAAGACCACGGTCACACCCACCGTCACATCTACGTTCGCGCTCACAGCCACCAAACTCGCGCAGCAGATCAAGATCACAGGTGTGGGCACTGGCGTCGTGGAGACGGTGACGGCAACGAGCCCGATCGGCCCGACCATCTCCTGCACATTTACGGTCGGCAGCACCACAACCAAGACGTGCACCACAGCCACAGCAAAGAAGACAGGGACCGCGACACCGCCCGCCACGCTGTTCACCTTCGAGATCTATCCGACTACATACACCTTCTCCTTGTCAGCGCCGCTCTATCGGGCGACCTCGATCGGACCCATCCCCTACTCGCCGGGCGAGAGTCCCAGCCAGAAGACCTACACGATGACGCAGCAGCTCGTGACGATCAAAGGAAAGGTGACGGTCTCGGCGACAGGCCGTAGTAGCTCAAATGGGATCCCGGCACTTCCGCTGAAGCTGACGTACGCGACAGGCACCACCCACAAGACAACTACAACCACGTCAACTGGGACATACGCATTCTCAAACGTGCCCGTCGGCTCCTACACCATCACGCCGGGATACACATACACAACGATTTCACCGATCAGTTTCACCACCGGTACAACCAGTCAGTTCGTCGAGAACTTCGCGGTCTACGCGCCAAAGATCCCCGTGGCAGTGAAGGTGACAAACCCAGTAACGGGGGCGTCTGCCAACGGCGTGACCGTGACGCTAACGCCAACATCCAGTGCCACTGCACCGCAAACGTGTGGCACCCACAAGCTCTTGAAGACGGGGCTCGGAGCTGTCGAAACAGCCACTTCGGTTGGAACGTCTTCGCTCGCGACGGCTTCGTTCTCGAGCGTCGTGCCGGACGTCTACAAGGTGACATTCAGCGGCATCGGCTCGAGCCCCGACAAACCGTTCCCCGCTTCGCACACGCTCGTGGTCTGTCCCAGTCCTTCTTCGTCGCCTGCGACGACACCTGCGTCCGCGACCTTCGCACTCGGCATCGGTGTGATCGCCGCGACCGTAACCCTCGCGACAACCCCCACGACCGTCCCCCAGGTCACATTCAGCGCCACGCACACGCCCACAACGGCACTTCAAAAGACGTGTACCCCCACGGGGGTATCCACAACAAAGAGCTGCAGCTTCACACTTCTTGTGGTGAAGACAAGGACGTACACACTCAGTGTCAGTGCGAGTGGCTACACGTCGGACACCATTTCGAGTGTCACTGTCACGGGTACCAAGACGGAGAACGTCACCCTGCACCTGCCTGTCGTGTCGAACGTGAGCGTACAGCTGAAGACAACAGGTCACACATCTGTGAAGACGGCAATGGCCAACGCGACGGTCAAGCTGACGAATTCAACAAATACCTATTCCACAACCACGGGTCCCACTGGAAAGGTGACCTTTGCCTCGGTCGTCCCGGGTCGATACAGCGTCGTGTTCACACCCAACAGTGGCCTGTCCGGGGCTTCGGCCAATGAGGCCGAGGGCACCATCAAGGTCTCGAGCACGACAAAGACTTTCACAGTGAAGGTGGTGACTGGCACGGTGAGCGGCGCCATCACGCTGGGCAAGAGCGCGGCGTCGACATTGACCGTGGCAGTGACGGTGGGCACGGTCGCATGCGGAACGGGATCCGTCTCCTCCGGGTCCACCAGCGGCACGTACAGCTGCATCCTGCCACCGGGGACGACCTACACGCTCACGTTCAGCGCCAGTGGATACACGACGACCACGGTCTCGAGCGTCACGGTAACGGCATCGGGGACGACGACAGAGCCCGTCACGCTCGAGCCGCCCCCTGTTACGGGGGTGAAGGTGACGCTGAGTGTGCCGGCAGGTATGGTCTCAACAGCCAAAAAGACGGCTTCCGTCACCCTGACAGGGCCGGGGGGCGCGCACACGCAGACCGCGGCGAACGGCGTCGCCACGTTCTCCTCAGCGCTCACACAGGGCAGCTACGCCGTCTCGGTCACGCCGAGCCTGACAGGTGCTACTCCGGAGACCTTTAGTTCGGTCGCCATCACGAGCACAAACCAGACAATCCCCGAGACGCTCAAGTCGGGCACCGTACACGGCACGATAACGCTGAAAGCCACGCCGACGAGCACAGTGACGGTCACCGTCAAGATCGGAACGGTGGTCTGTACAACTGTCACGATCGCGACGGCAACGACGACGGGGACTTACTCCTGCCACCTGCCCCCAGGGAGCTACACGCTCACCTTCACGGCAACTGGCGGCGCGACGGGGACGACAACGAAGAGCGTCGCCGTCACGACAGGAAGCAACACGACAACGCCAGTCACTGGGCTCTGATCCCGGTGACCGCCGGCACCGCGTCAGGCTGACACCCGCCGGACTACCGACGACCGGCCCTCGCGAAGGCTCAGCCGAGAAGCACCACGAGGAGCACGATCGCGACGACCGCGGCGATGCCGAGCGCCACGTACAGCCACACCCACGAGCGCTGCTCCTCGAGGACGGGCTCCGGCTCGGGCAGGGGCGGCGGTGGCGGCGGGGGTGGAGGCGGCGGAGGCGGGGGCGGCGGGGCAGGCCGGAGCTCAGAGCCGCAGCGGATGCAGATCGTGCGGGCCACCGGGTTGGGCTCGTCGCACGCGGGGCAGTCGATGGTCGCCACGTCCACGCGCCCTGCGGTCCCAGGGAGCCGGCGCAGCCCCACATTGCCTCCCTCTCCCGTGCCGACGACACGCTCGCCCCGGCTCCAGAAGAGCGGGAAGTCGCACGCGCGGCAGAAGGCGTCTGCTTCTCGCGAGAGCTCGTCGAGGTAGCTGACCGTGCCGCAGTTCGGGCAGGTGACCTTCGTGCTCACACCGCCGCCTCGGCTGGGGCCGGCCAGAGCTCCCTCCCGTCCACGACGATCTCGCACCGCACGTTCGCGGGCACCTCGTCGGTGACGAGCTCCACGAAGTCGTCGTCGCTCATCCACCCGGTCGAGTGCACCGCGACGCGCACCGTGGGGTCAGGCGCAAGCGCGTCCGGAGACCCCGGCTCGATGCCGTGTCGAACGCTCCCGGTCTCCTCCACGGTCACTTCTCCCCCCGTCACGGCCCGCAGCAGGATCTCGAGACCGTAGCGCGTCCCGCGCCATGCCAACGCCCTTCCGCACTCGCGAACGAGGCGCCGCTGCAGGTCGTGCGGCAGGGAGGGCTCGATCCAGTTCACCCCCAGCCACGACGCCAGCCACGAGAGCGCGGGGACCGGCGCGACCGTCGGGTCGACGATGTTCGGGATGTTGTCCGCGCCCTCCACGAGCGAGGTGGCGACCTCCTGGAAGATCGAGACGAATCGGACGAACAGGTCGTCGTCCAGCATCCCCATCGGGAGCTGGCCGAGCATCCAGTCCTTTCGCCGCGTCATCGCACCACCACGTTGTGGCGGGCGGAGAGGAACAGCGACTCGCGGTCGAGGTGCACGAGCTCGCGGCCCGTGCCGTGCCGGACCTCCGTACGCAGGTCGTACTCGAAGAGGAGCACCTCTTCCACCCGCTCGACGCCCTCGACCGCCTGGAGCAGCTCGGCGAGCGTCGAGGCGTTCAGGTCGGCGTCGAACGGCCAGCCGTCCTCGCCGTTTCCTCCTTCGAGCGGGTCGAGGTAGCGGTAGAGGAGGTCGAGCGCGCGCTGGCGGACGAGCGGGAGCGGGCGGCCGGGGAGCGCCTGGACCAGCGCCGCGACCGAGATCCCCTGGTAGTAGGGGGTGCCGATGTCGACCGTCGTGCCGAGGATCCGCCGGGGGTCGAGGTGCGCAGTGATTGCGTCGACGAGCGCGTCGGGGAGGGCGAAGTCGTCGATCCCCCTCTCGTCCGGCCGCGTGCTCAAGCGGGGCACGACGAGCACGCGCACGGGCTCGCCCGCCTGGCGCGGGACCAGGCACTTCACCCTGGCGACCTCCGAGGACGATTCGAGGGTGAGCCGCTCGAAGTCGCGTGCGGTCACCGCGCGCTGGCCCGTCCGCAGGGTGAGCGGGCCGCGGAGCTTCGCGTTGGCCACCGTCTCCGCGTCGACGCCGCCGGTCGCCGGCTGCAGGTTGCTCACCCGGTCCACGTAGGCGATCGTCGTCCGCAGCACCGAAAGGGTGCCGGCGCCCACGTTCCCAGCCGCGCCGCCGCCGTGCCGGTACCGGTCGATCACGATCTCCGCCCCGTCGGGCGGGATGGCGCCGTGCTGGCGGACGGTGCCGTCCGCGTAGCGCACCGCGGGGCCGAACGACACGGTCCCCGTGCCGTCGTCGATCGTGTAGTGGCGGTCGAAGGGTCCCGACGCGGTGAAGTCGGCGACTTCGGTCCAGGTCTCCGAGCGCTCGGCGCTCACCACCCGCACCGCCTCGCCCTCCCGCCGTGCGAGGACCGGGGCCTGGGTGAGGGTGAAGGTCTGGCCGGGGCTCGCGTCGCTCCGGCCGAGCTGCTCGGGGCCGACGATCGTCGCGTGCTCCGCGCCGACCGTGCCGCCGAGGACGTCGGCCTTGAGGGTCCGGATGCGCGGGGAGGCCTGGTACCCGGCCTGGCCCTCCCGAGGCGCGACGAGCCGCACCCGCAGCCAGTGGGCTCGCGTCCCACCGAGCGTGAGCGGCGAGGAGTGCCGCGGCATGCGCAGCTCGAACTGGCCGTCACGGTTGAGCCCGCCGGTCGTGTCCGCCTGGACGGGAAGGGAGGCCCACATCTCCCCGGTCCACGCCTCCCAGACGATCGGCGGGTCGAGCGGGTCCACGCCGATCCCCTGGATCTCGGCAGAGATCGAGACCCGCAGCACCGCGCCCGACAGGCTGCCCTCGAAGCCCACGTAGAACGCGTCGCCCGGGGCGGGCGGGTCCGACGCGAAGCACGCGACGTCGCTGCCGTCGAAGCGGAGGTCCTCCCAGACGTCGGTGTAGCGCTCCTCGGCCTCCGACTTCGCCGTCTTCGCCGCGATCGGCGTCAAGGGTGCGATGACGAGGTCCTCGACGGTCGTGAAGGTGACGGTGCCCGCGCCGCCCACGTCACCGGCGGTGGAGACGACGGTCCCGGCGGGGACGAGCAGCGGCTGCTCCCGCGCCGCCGAGAGCCGGAAGGTGAGGTCTGCGCGCGCGACCGACGGAGGGAAGGGGGCGATGCCCACGAGGTCGAGGAACTTCGTGTAGAGCCGGTCGGGCACCTGGTTCAGCCGGAAGAGGACCATCTCGCTCATCCACGCGAAGAGCTCGATCAGGGCGACGCCCGGGTCCGACAAGTTGTGGTTGGTCCATTCCGGGCAGTAGCGCGGGATGAGACGCTTGGTCTCGTCGACGAGGTCCTGGAACCGCCGATCGTCGAGCTCGGGTGCGGGAAGGGGCATCAGGCCTGCTCTCTGTCGGGCCGCTCGAGCGCGGGGCGCTGGTCGACCTCGGTGGACTCACGCGGGATGACGTAGAACGGGTAGACGAGGTTCCGGCGGTCGTTCGTGGCGCGCATCTTGTACTTGACGTGGATGCGCACGAGGGCCTGCTCGTCGTCGTCGGGGACGACGTTCACTTCCTCCACGTCGACCCGCGGCTCCCACTGGGCGATCGCGTCGCGCACCGCTTCGGCCATCAGCCCCACCGTGTTGGCGTTCACCGGCTCGAAGAGGAGGTCCCAGATGCGGCAGCCGAACCCTGGCCGCATGACGCGCTCGCCGGGAGCGGTCGAAAGGACCACGCGGATCGAGCTGTCGGTGCTCTCCCCCGCGTCGGCGAAGCTGAACGAGCCGCTGGCGTTGATCGCCAGCGGGAACCGGATGCCGCGCCCGACGAAGGAGGGGTCGGGATCGCCCAGGTTGTCGCGTCCGGCGGGGATGTGGTCTGGGGCCATCGTCGTCACGCGTTGATCTTCACGACGCCGCCTGTGATGCCGACCTCGCCCGACGCCTTCACCGTCAGCGCCGCGCCGCCTGTCAGCGTCGCCTCGGTGCTCGACTTCATTGTCAGGGCGGTGTCGGCCGAGATGTTCACGGTCGGCGCTGTGAGCTTCAGCTGGCTGGTCGCCTGGATGGTGATTGTGGCCGCCTTGATCGTGAGTGCGCCGCTGCTCGCCGCGACTGTGATGCTCGTGTTCCCCACCGTGATGCTCAAGTTGTTGCCCGACTTCACTGTCACGGTCGTCTTGTCGGAACCGAGGTGGATGGAGTTGGCCCCGTCCGCCAGCGCCAGCTCGATCGCCTTCTTGTCTGTGGATGTCCCGTCGAGGAAGCGCACGGTGTGGCCGAGCCGCGAGACGAGCTCGCGCTTTGCGACCTTGCCCGTCCCCGAGTCGACGAGTGTCGCCGGGATCGTCTTCGACTTGCCGTACAGTCCGCCGATCACGACGGGCGTGCGGGTGTCGCCGTCCTCGAAGGCGACGAGCACTTCGTCTGTGACCTCGGGGAGGAAGACGGCGCCGTAGCTCGCCCCGCCGCCGAGCGCGACGACCCGCGCCCACCCGCTCTCCTTTGTCGCGCTCAAGCCGGGGAAGGTGAGCTTCACGCGTCCGAGTGTTGTCGGGTCCTTGATGTTCGACACGACGCCCACGGTGACGCCGTAGTGGCCGACGATCGACCCGCTCATCCCCGCACCGTTCGAGCGGGCGCCGTCGCCGAGGCCCTCGGGCCTGCGGTCGCCGCTGCGGAACCGGGTGACGAAGCCCCGCCGCGGGCGGTAGACGTGCTCGACGGCGGAGATCGGGTACGTGCCGCTCAACGGGCCCGCCCCGGACACTGTGACCTGGCCGCCGGGGACGATGGCGCCGTTGCCCGCGGTGACCCCGGTCGCCTCGACGGCGGCCGAGGCGCGCAGGTCGAAGAGCGACTGGCTGAGGGCCTTCGCCTCTGTGGCACTGCGTGCGCCGAGCGCGCCGGTCACGAAGGTGGCCGTCACCGACGCCAGCCCCGCCAGTGTCGAGGAGGGCAGGACGCCGTTGCTGGCGCCCGACGCCGCACCTGTGACGGCCTTCTGCTGGACCGTGTCCCATCCGCTCACCGTCACCGATGTCGGGCCTGGGAGCGCTCGGGCGGAGAAGGAAAAAAGACCGTCTCCGAGGGTGAGCTTCACTGTCTTGCGGGCGCTTGTCAGCTCGTTGGGCATCCCGCAGTAGAGCGTCGTCCCGTCCACCCACCAGTCCGCGCCGGAGCGACGTGCGAGCTCGCCGAGCATCCCGAGGTCGGTGTCGACCTGCAAGACGTAGTCCATCGTCGGGGAGCTGAGGGACGGACCAGTTGTGGCGCTGAGCCCGGAGGAAGAGACGATCTTGGACACGATTGTGCCGGCGCCCATCTCGACGTACGTCTCGACCTTGGAGGTCAGGCCGAGCTTGTAGCTCTTGTCGTGGCCCACGATGACCAGCTCGGGCTGCTCGCCCTCGCGCTGCTCGGAACCGACACTCGTCACGATCCCGTCGAACAGCGTGCTGCTGCCCCCCGGACCCTTCACCTCGAGTGTCCCTGTCAGCGCCGCCTGACCGCTCTGGAGGAGCGCGTAGCCGGGGTCGGCGAAGCGGAGGGTCACCCGGGCCGGTACGTTCAGCGCCCGCTCGATCCGCAGCTCGATGAGCGCTCCCAGCCACGAGCTGGACAGTGTGCTGCCGCCCATGCTCACCTGCGGCGAGAGGGTGATGGTGGAGGTCATCAGGTCGTCCCGGGGATGGCCAGCAGGCTGCCCGGCCGGAGCGCGAGCGGGTCGGTGATGCCGTTGGCGTCGGCGATGGCGCGCCAGCGCGTCGCATCGCCGAGGTGCATCGCGGCGATCCGGTCGAGCGTCTCCCCCGGCTGCACGCGGTGGACGCGGTGGGGCCGCGGGGTCCCCGAGGTCGGGTTCTGCGGCCCGAACGCTGTTGTCTCCTGGTACTGGGTGAGGACGACCGCGGCCCGCGCCCGCAGCGGCGTGCCGTCGCTGCTGAAGTACTCGAACGAGAGGTCGAGCGACGACACGACCGCCTTGAACGAGTGGAATGTCCCCCAGTGGAACTCGACCCACGGCGGGCGCGCGTTGTTCGTTGTGGTCGACGTGCCGGGCAGCTGTGTGTCTACTTCCATCAGCTGGACGATCTTGCCCGTGTATGTCGTCACCGCCTTGCCCGTGTCGGTGGTGTCGAAGAAGAGCGTCAGGCGGAGCATGCCGGAGCCGGCCCCCGTGTAGCGGAGGGTCGGCACGCCCCTGCCGGGCACCGCGTCGGCGGCCCACCCGTTGGCCTGGGCGAGGACGAGCTCGGCGGGGTTGAAGAGGCACGGGATCTTTGTCCCGCGCTCGGTCTGCAGGAATGCCTTCGTTGTGCTCGCCATCAGAAGACCTCGGGCACGTGACGCCGGCCACGCCGTTCGAGCTCGTCGAGGACGCGCTGTTCGACGTGCTCCACGATCCACTCGAGGATCTCCGCCGCGCTCGGCGCGCTGGAGGACTGGACGGTCGGCGGAGTCGGTTCCACGATGGGAGCTCCCTTCTTCCCGAGATGTGCTGCGAACGCGTGCACGGGCGCCGACGGGGACCGCAACGGTACCGGAAGGAACGCGGACGAGGACCTCGGGCTCTGCCCTTCCGAGTCATCGCCGCGCACTTGCGAACCCGGTTGACCTGCGAAGCGACCGGTGGACGAAAGGCCCACTGCAGGGCCACCGGGACCGGGCCAGCCGGGACCCGACGGGGCCACGGGACCCGAGGTCGCGGCCCTCGCTCGTTCGAGCAACGCGGCGAGCCCGGGGTCTTCACGCCGGAGCCGTTCGATCGCGCCCGTCGTCCCCGTGGGGTCGTTGATGGCGGATCGCTGCACGACCGAAGAGGCGTTCGATTGGGGGACGCCACCCGACCTCGGGCCGCTGCGTGCATCACCCGGCCGCCCGGCACCGCCGGTCCGGCCACCGGCGCCGCCGCTCCCGCCGCCTGCAAATCCGCCGGGCGAAGAGCCGCGGTTGTCCGTCGGACGCGGCGTGAGCAGGCCCGCTGCACCGCCCCCCACCGCGCCGAGCTGCGCCGGACCGACGAAGGGGCGTACTTCCGAGGCCACCATCTCCTGGACGAGCGAGCCGATCCGGCGGGCCAGCCCCTCTTCGTGGTCGTGCTGATCGTCGTCGTTGAAGAACCTGGGCGACTCGACGGCCACGCCGGCACGAGTGCCGTGCGCACCGGGACGGTCGCGCCCGGGCCTCGTGGCGTGCACGAGCTCGTGCGCCACGACCGCGGCGGAGGCAGGGTCTGTGGCCGGACGGCGGGCCAGGTGGACCACCCGGCCGACGGTGACCGCGGGGCGGCCCGCGGCGGCGAGGGCTGCGGCGCTCGCAGGTCCGGCGCGCAGCTCCACGGGGGCGCCGCCGCCGAGGGCGCGCGCCAGCGGCGCGAGCCGCGGCGGGAGCGCCACCACGGGGTCGGGCTTGTGCCGTGCGAGCTCAGCGACGAAGCGGCGAGAACGAGGCCCGCCCGGAGAGCGGCCGTCGACTGGCCGGAGGGCCGAAGAGCCCGGCGCGGCCGAAGAGCCCGGTCGGACGGGTGCGGAAGAACCGGGTGGAGGCGGCGGCGCAGAAGAGGGCGGCGAGCCCAGCGAAGGGGCGCCCGGCGACGTGGGGACTCCCGGCGCGGCGCCGCCTGCGGCGGCGGCGGAGGAGGAGGTCGCCCGCACGCCGGATGACCGAGGGGCAGCGGTCCCGGCGGGCGCGACATCGCCACCGGACGCGGGGCTCCGGCGCACGAAGCCCGGGCGGGTCGCGAAGGGACGGTTCACCGACGCTGCCGTCGCCGCGCGGATCTCCTCTGCGCCTCCCACCGCACGCACCAAGGCGGAGAGCGGCCACGGGCCGGCCGCCACCGACCGCGGGAGGGTCATGGCGCGGTAGCCGTCCGCGTCTGTCCCAGCCCCGAACCCCGACGGGGCGGGGCCCACGCCCGCATGGTCCGAGGCCGTCGCGATTCCCGAGCCGCCGGTCGAAGAGCTGCTCGTGCCCGCCACGTCGACCGGCGCGCCCGCAGGCGAGTCGGGCGACGAGGCCCCCGGCGCGGTCTGCAGATGGCGGACTGCGGTCGGCAGATGCCGGACCGGGAGGCCGTCAGCCAGAGGCGCCCCGACCGACCGGCGCGGGGTGACGGGCTCGGCGCGGCGCGGGGTCGTCCCGTCCGGAGCGGGGAGCGGCGCGGCGACGGGCGCCGCGACGGGCGCGGCTGCGCGGGCGTCCGGGGGCGAGGGCGACGCCTGGCGGCTCGCCCGGGCTTGACCCTGCTGCCCGGCCGGTGGCCGCGGGTCCTTGCGGAGCTCCCCGAGCCGACGCGCCGGACGCGCGGTGGGCGTCGCATGCCAAGGCGACGGCGACGCGGTCCACGGATCGGGGCCCGACGACGAGCGCTGGAGATGGCGAGCGCGCAGGTGGTTCGCCGCGGCAGCGGCGGCCGCGTACGGGGCCGAAGGGGTGGTCGGCGCCGAAGAGCCCGGCCGCCGGTGCCGACCCGGCGGTCCCCAGCCCGGACCTGCGGAGGACAGGCGTTCGTCGATCGACATTGCGAGCTGCGAGGACCGACCC
>DAIRCY010000034.1:0-3738 GCA_036796435.1 Acidimicrobiales bacterium | reverse complement strand
GGGGAGCCGCTCCGCGAGCAGGACCGCACCGCCCGCCCCCGCTTCCCCGCGGACCGGAAGGTCGGATTCGAAGCCATCGCCGTCGAACCCGTCGCCGTCGAACCCGTCGCCGTCGAAGCCGTCGCTCCATCCCCGGCCGTCGAACGGCTCGAACACGGCGTTCGGCTCTCGGTTGCCACCCGTGCGGCGGGGACGGCTCTCCTGCGTAGGCCCCTTCGCCGAGCGACCCCCCTCGCTGCCGCCCGGCTCCGACGAGCCGGACGTACGGCGAGTGGCCGGCGGCTTGGAGGATCGTGGAGGAACGGGAGGCGGCCCCGGAGGGGCGGAAGGGTTTCCACGCCGGGACCGAGCGCCACCAGGTGCGGCCGACTCGGGTGGTGGTTTCGCCTCGGGAGGTGGCTTCGTCGAGCGACGGGCTTGGGAGGCGGCGGGAGGGTCCGCGGGTCGCTCCTCGGCCGGGCCGGCCGGAGCAGCCTTCGGCCGCGCGGCGCGGCCGGATCCACTCGAAGGGGCCACGGGACGGCCCGCGCCGACGGTCCCCGACGTGTCGACGGTGGCCGGCGTGCCGACGGTGGCCGCCGCGCCGACGGGCGCGGGAGACGGCGCGGGCTCGCCGACGCGCGCCCTTTGGCGGCTCGGACGTGCACTCCCCGACGACTGCTCGGGCGACTCGGGTCGGCCGGCAGCCCGGCGGGCGACGGTCGACAACGACGGGCGTGCGGGCCGGGTAGCCGGGCGGCTGGACGTCGCGGGCGACCTCGACATCGACACGCGCTCTTCGCGCGCCGTGAGGACGCTGCCCACGGCCGCCACGTCCGGGAGCTGCCGCACCGGCAACGCCTCCGCGCGCAGCCGCGCGCTGAACCCCCCAGGCCCTGCGGCGCCCCACTCCCCCGGTGGAAGCGCGGCACGCGGCAAGGTCCCGGGTGCGGGCACGTCGGCAAGGGAGGACCCAGCCCGCGTCGAGCGGGAGACGGTGCCACTGCTCTCGAGCGCGTGCTCGGCGAGGGACGACGCCAGGGTCGCCGCGCGTCGCGTGCCGCGCTGCATGCCACCGCGCTGCACGTCGCCGGGCGGTTCCACACTCCCGAGCGCCGCACCCGACGAGGGCCGCACCGCAGACCGCTCGGACATCGCGGAGGGGACCCTCAGCGCCGAACGGGTGGCGAGTGAGCGGCCCACGACCGAGGAGAACCCTCGGCCGCCCGACAGCACGCGCCCGATCGCGCCGTCCACGCGTCGCGAACGGAGCCGCTTGTGCCACCCGAGCCGTTTCTCGACCGAGCGGCCGAGCCAGGGCGCACCGGACGCGCCGGGCTCGCCGGATCGGTCGGGCGCCGGCGCAATGCGGTCGGATCGTGGGTCGGTCGCGTCCATCGCCTCAAGTGAAGGTCTTCGACGTGAAGCCGTGGTGCGCGACCTCGAGCTCCTCGGTGGCCCCCTCGCCGCCGTTGTCCACCGAGAGCTTCGGCCCGCTCCAGCGCACGGCGAAGGCGCCCTGGATTGTCCAGGACCGCAGGCGCGTGCCGTCGGTGCCGACGAGCGTGATCGCGGCGGTGCTTCGTGTGAGCTTGTCTGTGTTGGATTCGAACGCGGGTCCTGCCGTCTTGTTCACCCAGGAGAACAGCGCGTCGCTGTTCGTGATGCCGCGCTTGAGCACGATGTTGGGCCACGTGAGCCGGCCCGGGAGCTTGTGCACGAACCCGTTCTCCCCGCCTTCTGCGTACGAGACGGTGTCGACGTTCACCTCGAGCCCGTGGATCTCGCCGAACAGCCCGATGGTCGCCCCGTCGACCTCGAAGAGGAAGTTGGCAGTGTTCGGGAGATAGCCCTTTATGCCTAGGGGCATGCTCACGGCCGCTCTTCTCCGTCGTCACCCCGGGACGCGGGTCGTCCTCGGGTCACAGCTGCCTCGCCTCTGCCCATGCCCGTGCGTTCAGCGCGGCGACGCCGCTCACGAGCCGGGCCCGGTCGGCGTGCTCGAGGTCGAGGAGATCGTCGAGCGGCCAGTGCAGGTGGTACGCGAGGTAGATCAGCTCTTGCCACAGCGTGTCGGTCGGGTACTGCTTCATCTGCCGGTCCTCGGCTCGGGGGTCATCTGCCGATCACGGCGCCGGCGCCGGCGTCACCTGCCGGTGCTCGGCACCTCCTCGATGGCGTGGCGCCGCCCGACCGGTCGCGCCGGGCGCTCCTCGCCCTTGTCCTCGCCCGCTCCCTCCGAGCCGTTCGCCGACGCCGCCGGTGCCGGGGGGGCGGGGGCGGGCTCCCCCCCGCCTTCTGCCCCCTGGTCGGACGACGGTGCCTCCGTCCGGTCCTCCTGGGCCTCGAGCAGCGCCTGGATGTCCTCCTCGGAGCCGAAGTTGATGACTCCGTAGAAGTCCTGCAGGTAGGCGAGATCGGCCGCGAACAGCCCTTCGATCTCGTGGCGCGTGACCATCGGCAGCGAGCCGAGGGACTTGACCACGCGGCTCAGCACCACGATGGTGAGCCGCGGGTCGTCGGCGCCGAGGATCGTCGGGTCGCGCAGCGGCTCCAGCTCGTCTCTCGCGGTCGCCCGGCGCATCACGCCGCGGCGGGGCACGGAGCCACCCTCGTCCACATAGCCTCGGGGGAGGACGAAATCGTACTCGGTACGCATAGGACTTCCCTCGTTGCTACGCGCGGATCAGCGCGCTACTTGGTGCGGACCAGCGACTCGTACTGAAGCGTGATGGTCTCGTGGATCGGGTCGTTCTTCGTGACGTCGTACCCCTCGGCCTCGATCTTCGACGGCCAGGCTTCGGTGAAGTTCCAGCGGGAGACCTCGGTCAGCGAGGTGTCGTAGCCGACGATCGAGCCGGTGCGGCGGTCTGTCGCCCGTGTGGCGGACTTCATGCCTGTGTCGCGGATCTTGAGGAACCACTTCCACACCGGGTCGCTGCCGATTGTGTTCGGCTGGATCCTCTTGATGGTCAGCTCGCCCGAGAGCTTGGGCTTCGCCAGGGTCTTGTGCTGGACGAGCACACCCTTTGTCGACCGCTGTGCGAACTCGTTGACGTCCAGCTCCATCCTCAGGCCGTCGATAGAGGTGACGTTCGAGACGGTCTCTGTCGCGACCTCGAGGAAGAAGTTGGTAGCTACGAGCGGGTCGACTTTGCTCAGATTCATTGCCATGGTGATGACTCCTTAGCGATCGGTATGGACGAAAGGTCAGCGTGTCCCAGCAGCTGCCGCGTCAGGCGGCGACCTGCTTCTGCTGGCTGATACGGAAGATGACGAACTCGGCCGGCTTCACCGGGGCGATGCCCACCTCGACGACGAGCTTGCCCTCGTCGATCGACTCGGGCGGGTTGGTCTCGGCGTCGCACTTGACGTAGAACGCCTGCTCGGGGGTGGCGCCGAAGAGCGCGCCTTCCTTCCAGAGCCCCTTGAGGAACGCCTCGAGGGTCCGGCTGATGCCCGACCACAGGGTCGGGTCGTTGGGCTCGAACACCGCGTACTGCGTGCCGTCGAGGATGGTCGTCTCGACCATGTTGAACAGGCGCCGCACGTTGATGTAGCGCCAGTCGCTGTCGGAGGACAGGGTGCGGGCGCCCCAGATGCGGATGCCGCGGGTGCCGAAGGGCCGGATGCAGTTCACCCCGATGGGGTTGAGCAGGCCCTGCTCGGTCTTGGTGACGGGGCGCTCGACGTCGAGGCAGCCGCGGATCGTGTCGTTGGCCGGGGCCTTCCACACGCCGCGGGTCTCGTCGGTGCGGG
>DAIRCY010000033.1:0-25930 GCA_036796435.1 Acidimicrobiales bacterium | reverse complement strand
CGCCGGCGAGCCCGTCCGCGACCACCATCTCCCAGAGCGGGCGGTCGGTCGGCAGCGGACGGCTCAGGACCTCCCCCACCGACGCGTCGAGCTCGCGCGGTCCGCCCGGAGCATCCACGGACGCCCGCCGGACGTGCGCGTCGAGGTCCACGTCGGGTTGCTCGACCCAAACCGGCCGCTGAATGCCGAGCGGCGTGTGGACGGGCCGCCGCAGGAGGCGCGGCACACGACCGACGCGCTCACCCACGACCGCCTTGATCGCCTCGAACCGAGCGGAGCCGTCGGGCTCGGACTCGCCGTCCAATGGGTCGAGCACGAGCACGCCCGCGACGTGCAGCCTGCTCGTCGGCGTCTCCATCGCCAGGAACGCCGCGTCGAGTCCGGAAAGTGGTTCCATCGCGTCTGCTTCCTCTCCACCCGCGGCGCCACCCGCGGCGCCACCCGCGGCGCCACCCGCGGCCCCCCCCGCGGCGCGAGCCGGCTCCCTGCCGCTGTGCCCGAACCCGCCGGCACCGCGAACCGCCGCCGGCAGCTCGTCGTCCACCGGGTCGAAGGTGGCTTGCACGACCGGTTGGACCACGAGCTGTGCGATCCGATCGCCGCGCCGGACGTCGTAGTCCTCGTCCGCGTCGGTGTTGACGAGCAGCACGCACAGCTCGCCGCGGTAGCCGGAGTCGATGAGGCCGGGGGTGTTCAGGCAGGTGACTCCGTGCCGCAGCGCGAGGCCGCTCCTCGGTTGCACGAAGCCGGCGTACCCGTCCGGGATCGCCACGGCGACCCCGGTGGGCACGAGCGCTCGCCCGCCTCCGCGGGAAAGGTGTGCGTCGCTCCTGGCGTAGAGATCGGCTCCCGCATCCCCCGGTCGTGCGTAAGCCGGGACGGGCAGGCCATCGTCGAGCCGACGGATCGGCACCCGGAGGAGCTGTGACATCCGAGCGATGGTAACCCCGGCCCGCAGGACCCTCTCGATGGCCACGCGCGGACTCGGCACTAGCCTCTCGCTGCGATGCTCGCCTGGATGGACCTCGAGATGACCGGCCTCGACCCCTCGAAGGACGCCATCGTCGAGATCGCCACCCTGCTCACCGACGACGAGCTCGAGTTGGTCGCCGAGGGCCCGGACCTCGTGGTGGCCGCCCGGAGGGCACAGCTCGACGCGATGGGCGACGTCGTGCGAAAAATGCACACCCGGTCCGGGCTGCTGGCCGAGATCGAGGCCTCCACGCTTTCCCTCGAAGATGCCGGGAAGGCCACGCTCGACTTCCTCCGGGCCCATATTGCAGAGCCGGGGACCGTGCCGCTGTGCGGGAATTCGATCGGTATGGACCGCCGTTTCCTCGCTGCCCAGCTCCCTGAAGTCGAGAATTTCTTCCATTACCGCTCGATCGACGTGTCGACCGTGAAGGAGCTCGCACGCCGCTGGCTGCCCGATGTGTTGTCCGGCGCGCCCCAGAAGCACGGCAGCCACCGGGCGATGGACGACATCAAAGAGAGCGTCGCTGAGCTCGCGTACTACCGCCGGACGGTGTTCCAGAGCAGGTGAGGGGACCGATGGGCCAGCTGGGCACAAGTCCGCCGACCGAGGCACTCGGCTACGAGGACGCAGTGGCGACTCTCACCGCGCCCGGGCAGCTCTTCGAGATGGAGGAGGTCGAAGTCCGCGGGGTCCGCATGCGCGCGTGGAAGTCGGCCCCGCCGTCGCTCCGCACGGTCCTGGACCTGTCGCTCGGCTACGGAGAGGCCGACTTCCTCGTCTACGAGGACGACCGGACGACCTACGCCGAGCACTACCGCATCGCATCGACCCTCGGGCATCGCCTTCGGGACGAGCTCGGCGTCGGCAAGGGAGATCGGGTGGCGATCGCCATGCGGAACCTCCCCCAGTGGGTGATGGCGTTCTGGGGCGCCGTGGCAGCCGGTGCGGTCGTCGTCCCGCTGAACGCATGGTGGACCGGCAGTGAGCTGGCCTACGGCCTCGCCGACAGCGGCGCGACGGTCGCCTTCGTCGACCCTGAGCGCGAAGGCCGGATCGCTCCGCACCTCGCCGACCTCACCGGCCTCCGTCTTGTGGTGGCAGGAACGACAGGACCCGCAGAGAACACATCGACTCCCTCGCCGGCGATCGCGTTCGCAGAGCTTCTCGGCACCGTCGGGGTCGACGCGACGCCACCAGACGTGGAGCTCCTCCCCGACGACGACGCGACCATCTTCTACACGTCGGGGACGACGGGGAAACCCAAGGGTGCGGTCGGCACGCATCGCAACACCTGCACGAACCTGATGAACCTCTTCTTCAGCCAGACGATGAGCCAGCTTCGGTGGGGTTCGGCGCCCGGCGACGAGGGCGATGCCCCGCAGCGTTGCTATCTGCTCAACGTGCCGCTCTTTCACGCGACCGGCTGCCATGCGGTCCTCGTCACGAACACCGCGGCCGGCTCAAAGATCGTGCTCATGCACCGCTTCGATCCCGAGCGCGCGCTCGAGCTCATCGAGAAGGAGAAGGTGACCATCTTCGGCGGCGTGCCGACCGTCGTCATGCGGGTCCTCGACTCGCCGGACCTTGCACGCCGCGACGTGTCGTCGATCCGCTCGATCTCCTACGGTGGCGCCCCTGCGCCCGCCGACCTCGTTCGACGCATCCGCGAGGCCTTCAAGACCGGGCAACCGGGCAACGGCTACGGCTTGACCGAGTCCTCGGCGGCCATCGCGCTCAACGCGGGAGCCGACTACGTGCGCAAGCCCGACAGCGTGGGGCGCCCCTACCCGGTCGCCGACATCGCCGTGGTGCCTGAGGGCTACACGGGCACCGAGCCTCCGCAGATGCCGCCCGAGACGGTGGGCGAGCTGTGGGTGAAGGGGCCGAACGTGGTGCGCGGCTACTGGCACCGGCCCGAGGACACCGCGTCGGCCATCACGACAGGCTGGCTCCACACCGGAGACGTTGCCCGGATCGACGAGGAAGGCTTCATCTTCATCGTCGACCGGGCGAAGGACGTCGTGATCCGCGGGGGGGAGAACGTCTACTCGGTGGAAGTCGAGGACGCCCTGTTCTCCCACCCCGCGGTGGCGGACTGCGCAGTCATCGGCGTCCCTCACCCTGTCCTGGGGGAGGAGGTGGGGGCCGTCGTCTTGCTTCGCCCCGGCTACAAAGTGACCGCAGAGGCGCTCGGCGACCACGTCCGCACCCGCCTCGCGTCCTTCAACGTCCCGACCCGACTTTGGTTCCGCAGCACTGCGTTGCCGCGCAACCCCGCGGGCAAGCTCCTCAAGCGTGCGCTCCGGCAGGAGGTCCTCGGCGAAGGCCCGGGATCGACCGACTGGGCGGGTGACCCGGCGGTGTGGGACAGCTAACGCTGCTGGCGGGCTACTTGTTCGGCTGCGGCGTGACCCGAAGGTAGGGGCGCAGGGTCTTGAAGCCCTTGGGGAACTTGGTCTTGGCGTCGTCGTCGCTGATCGCCGGGGCGATGATGACGTCGTCGCCGTCGCGCCAGTTGACCGGCGTCGACACCTGGTACCCGGCGGTCAGCTGGAGCGAGTCGAGCACCCGGATGATCTCGTCGACGTTCCGGCCGGTCGAGGCGGGATAGGTGAGCGTCAGCTTCACCTTCTTGTCGGGGCCGATGATGAAGACCGAGCGCACCGTGAGGGTGTCGTTCGCATTCGGGTGGATCATGTCGTAGAGGTCGGCGACCTTGTGGTCCTCGTCGCCGATCAACGGGAAGTTCAGCGCGCTCCCCTGGGTGTCCTCGATGTCCGATGCCCAGCCGTTGTGGGACTCCACCGAGTCGACCGAAAGACCGATCAGCTTGGTGTTGCGCTTGTCGAACTCCGGCTTGGCCTTCGCGAAGGCGCCGAGCTCGGTCGTGCACACCGGCGTGAAGTCCTTCGGGTGGGAGAACAGGATCCCCCAGCCGTCACCCAGCCACTCGTGGAAGTGGACCGTGCCTTCGGTCGTCTCCGCCGTGAAGTCCGGCGCGGTGTCCCCGAGTCGAATCGCCATGCTGCCCCTTTCTGGGTCCTGCCCGGTCGTGCGGGCGTCTCGTGCGCAGGTTAGCAGTGATTGTCGACCTTCCAGGTCGGGTTTCAGGGACGCGGACACCCTCTGCGCGATGATCCCGGGATGGCGCCGGGTCCGGTGATCGTCTCGAGGCACGGGCCGGTGACCGTCGTCACGATCGACCGCCCCGAGGTCCGCAACGCGGTCGACGCCGCGACCGCGGAGGCGTTGCGGGCGGCATTCGCCGACTTCGACGCCGACGGGACCGCGAGCGTCGCGGTCCTGCACGGCGCGGGAGGGACGTTCTGTGCAGGCGCCGACCTGAAGGCGCTGGCCGACGGCGACCCGCGCCCCGTGCGCGAGGAGGGTCCCGGGCCGATGGGGCCCACCAGGGTGGTGCTCGGCAAGCCCGTGGTCGCGGCGATCGACGGCTACGCGGTTGCAGGTGGTCTCGAGCTCGCCCTCTGGTGCGATCTGCGTGTCGCGTCGGAAGATGCCGTCTTCGGGGTGTTCTGCCGCCGGTTCGGGGTCCCGCTCGTCGACCTCGGCACGGTCCGCCTGCCTCGGCTCATCGGCCACTCCCGGGCCATGGACCTCATCCTCACCGGCCGGGCCGTGGCTGCAGAGGAGGCCTTCGCGATCGGGCTCGCGAACCGGCTCGCGCCGCGGGGACGGTCGCTCGAGGTCGCGATCGCCCTCGCCACCGAGCTCGCCTCCCTGCCACAGGGCTGCATGCGCAGCGACCGGCTGTCGGCGATCGAACAATGGGGGCTCGCCGAGGAGGACGCCGCGGCAAACGAGGCGAGGCGCGGCCGAGCCGTGATCGCATCGGGCGAGACCCTCGACGGTGCGCTCCGCTTCGCGGCGGGCGCCGGGCGAGGCGGGCTCCCCCTCCCGGCGCACTCCGGGGGCCTGGGCAGATGACCGCGCAGCGCGGAGCGACGGTGGCCGCCTTCGACTTCGACGGGACGCTCACCTCAGGGGGGAGCGTCGTCCGTTTCCTCGTGAAGGCGCGTGGGATCGCCCCCGTGTCGCTCGCGATCCTGCGCGACCTCCCACAGCTCGCCCACGGAGCGCTGGCGGGCGGCCCAGCCGCCGACCGCGCGAAGGAGTCCCTCTTCGTCCGGCTGCTTGCCGGCATTCGGATCGAAGACCTCGACCGGATCGGCGCCGAATTCAGTGAGGACCATCTCCGGCGGCGGCTTCGCCCCGACGCGCGCGAACGGCTCGAGTGGCACGCCAAGCAGGGCCACTTCGTGGTCGTGGTCTCTGCGTCGCCCGAGTGCTACGTGGGACCGGCCGCCGCGCGGCTCGGGGCGGACGCGGCCCTCGCCACCCGGCTCGCGGTGTCCGGCGGTCTGCTCACCGGCCGCTATGCCGGGAAGAACTGCCGGGGCGCCGAGAAGTACGCCCGTCTCATGGGCTGGATTCGCGCGGAAGGGCTTGCCGACCCGCGCCCGGTGGTCTGGGCCTATGGGAACAGCCGTGGCGACCGGCGCCTGCTCGAGGCGGCCGACCACGGCATCGACGCGGGAAGGCTCGGACGATTCGGCCGGCTCCGCCGGTTCCCACGACTGGCCGAGGTCGCGCTGGCCGCGGTCGCCCCCGTCGAGGACGAAGACCGCGCCGCGCGCCGGACCCGGTAGAACGGCGCCATGCGAATCGGCCTCCACATCCCCGACTTCACCTGGCCCGGCGGCCCGGGCAGGCTCCGAGACGAGCTCGGCGCCGTCGCCGCGGCTGCCGACCGGGCGGGGATCGACCGCATCAGCGTCATGGACCATGTCTGGCAGATCGGCCACCTCGGTCCGCCCGAGCACGAGATGCTCGAGGCGTACACCACGCTCGGCTACCTCGCCGCGCGGACCGAGCGCGCCTCGCTCATGACGCTCGTCACGGGCGTCACCTACCGAAGCCCCGGATTGCTGGCGAAGATGGTGACCACGCTCGACGTGCTGTCGGGCGGCCGCGCGTGGCTCGGGATCGGAGCGGCGTGGAACGAGGACGAGTCGAAGGGACTCGGCCTCTTCTTTCCTCCGCTCGCCGAACGTTACGAGCGGCTCGAGGAGACCATCCAAATCTGTCTGCAGATGTGGGCGGGCGAAGACAAGGCCTTCGGCGGACGTCACTACCGGCTCGGACGGACGCTCAACTCGCCGCAGTCGCTCTCGCGACCGCACCCTCCGATCCTCATAGGGGGATCGGGTGAACGAAAGACCCTTCGCCTCGTCGCCCGGTACGCCCAAGCGTGCAACCTCTGGAACGACGATCGGCTCGAGCACCGCCTGGACGTGCTCCGGGAGCACTGCGAGCGCGAAGGACGCCCCTACGAGGAGATCGAAAAGACGGTCACCTACCGCTTCGACCTCGGTGAACGCGGTGAACGGGTCGACCAGACCGTCGACGACCTCGGCCGCTTCGCAGCGCTCGGCATCGACGTCGCCCACGGGAGCTTCTCACGGGTGTGGGAGCCGCAGACCATGCAGCTCGTGGCCGAGCAGCTCGTCCCGGCCGCCTCGAAGCTCTGAACCGGACACTGATCGAAGCTCGGAACCGGTCAACCTGACAGGTCCTTTCCCATCTGGTCGACCGCTGTCTGGGTCACGGCGAGGGGTCCTCCGAGCACCGTGAGGTGCGAGACCGGGACACCGCCCACGCCAGACGACCCCGCGGCGCGCAGGTACGCCGTGAGCGGGGCGCCGACCGTCGCGGGCGTCTCGGTCAACACGAGCGGCTCCGGCGCGCCCGAGGCCGGTCCGTCGGCGGCGACGACCGCGCCCGCGAGGCCGTCGCTGTAGCCGTCGCCGCGGGCGACCGTGAGCGCTCCCGTCCCCTGCCAGCCCGCCCCTGTCGGCGACGGCGCTCCCTCGAGCTCCGCGAGCTCGACCGCCGTCGCGGTGGCGTCGGCGCCTGCCACCCGCAGCACGGACACGCCAAGCTGTTGGAGCGACGAGACGACTGCGTCGCTCACCGCGAGGGGGCCGCCCATCAAGATCACCTGGCGGACGCCGAGGGAGCGGATGGCCGAACCCGCCTGCGGCGAGAGCGCCGCGGGTGTGGTGAGGAGGACGGGGAGGCGCTCTGCATACGCGAGCGTGCTCGCGGACTCCGCATCCTGGAACCCCTTTCCCGTGGCGACGATCGCCGTCGCCAGCGCACCCGTAGCACTCGGGGAGGCGGACCCAGACCCCGCCGTCGTGTTGTACCGGCCGGTGCCGCCTGTCGCGTTCGACAGGCCGTACGCCCCCGAGACGTCGAGCGCGCCGACACTGCCGAGGCTGGCCGCGTCGGTGGCGATCTGCGCGGCCGTGTCGTACTGGGTCGTGCCGGAGATCCGTGTGACCCTGATGTCGGTTCCCGATCCCGCTCCCCCACCGCAGGCGTGCACCTGCATCGCCCGCAGGGCGGAGACCACCGATGTGGAGACGGCGAACGGGCCCCCGACCACGTAGACGCGCGTCACCCCCTCGACGCTGAGGACTTTGGACGTCGCTGTAGAGAGGTGGGCGGTCGGCGTGAGAAGCGTCCCGGACCCGAGCGCCCGCGCGAGGGGCGCGCTGGCGAGGGCGTCGGGATATCCCGCGTCGGTGGCGAGGACGACGGGGCGTGTCGCCGCCGCACCGGGGCACGCCCCGGCCCCCGATGTGAACTGGTGCTCGAGCTCGGCCGCAGCCGTGCCGTCGGATGTTGTGCCGTAGATCCGCGCATCGGTGAAGCTCGTCGTGGCGGCGCCGGGCAACGTCGAGATCGTCGCCGGCGCGTAGTAGTGGCCGACGATCTGCTGCCAGGTCCAGTTCCCCTGCCCGTTGTCTGTGCCGACGGCATAGCCGAAGGCGCCCCATTGCCCCATTCCGATGCCGTGGCCCCATCCGTGCCCCGTGACGGTGAGGGGCTGACCGGTGCCCTGGGTGATCGTGAAGTAGTTGGACTTGAGGCCGAGGGCTGTCACGAATGTGGCAGCCGACACGACCTGGCTGGCGCCGCCGCCCGAGATGGTCAGCTGGGTCGCGCGCCCTCCCCATGTGCCGTATCCGTTGCGAGCGGACACGGTGACGGTCGGCGATGTGCCCTCCTTCGGCCAGTGTGCGTGGACTGTCGAGAGCTTGACCGTGACCGTCCAGTCGTGGCTCGAGTTGCAGAGTCCCGCGTTGTTCTTTGTGAGGCACACCACGTCGCCTGTGTCGGGAACGGGAGAGAACGGCGAGTACTCCGCGCTACTCGCCGTGTAGCCGCCGGTGGATGCGGAGTACTCCGTGGAAGCGATCTGGCCGTTCGGCATGACCATCACCTCGCCGGCGGTGTCCTGGGCGGCGGCGGTGCTGTTCGCCGTCAGGTATTTCGTGCCCCGGTACGTCTGGCAATACAGGTCGCACGTTGTCGCGTAGCCGCCGTAGCCGCCGGGCGAGGCGAGCACGTACGAGCGGACGGCGACGGCCTGGGCCTCGAGCGCCTGGAACCCCCACGGGTGACCCTGCGGGCCGGCTGCACCGACGTTCCCCCAGTCCGAGATCGACTCTCCGGGGACGACGTCGGCGACGTACTCCTCGAGTGGGAGCGTGTTCACCGTGCGCGCCTGGCCCGCGCTGTTGTAGACCCCTTCGAGGGTCCCCTGCACCGCGAGCTGTGTGTGGTTGTCCGCGCAGAAGGTGAGGAGGCCGCCTGTCGTGGGGCGCACGGTCGGTGTCTGCACGGTCTCTCCCGCCACCGCCGTCCAGGGCCCTGCGCAGCCTGTCCCGGTCGACACCGACCAGTTCCCGCTTCCTTCAGGCTTGTAGCTCACCGCCCTTGCACCGGCAGCACCGGATGCACTGAGGCCCCCGGAGGAGGCCACGGTGAGGACAGATGTGTCGTTCTCGGTCATCGCGATCCGGACGTCGACGGTGTCGGACGGGAAGGTCGCGAGCGTCGAGTGCTCGACCGGCACACCGGCCCGCGTGATCGAAGCAGGCCCCGCTGCACCCGCCACTCCCGCGAGGGCAAGGAGCGCCGCGGCGAGGAGAGCGGAGCCGGTGACGTGGGCGACGAACAGGCGCGCCCATGCAAGACGGGTTGTACGTGCGATGCGTAATCGTAATCCCCGACAGGCAGGGATCGGCGGACGGGCTCCCGTGGATGCCTACACTCGCGGCCCGTGCGTGTCGACCAGGTCATACCGTCGCTCGCCAGCCGTGACGCGATCGGCGTGCACACGGTCAACGTCATGCACGCGCTCCGAGCGGCGGGGATCGAGTCGGAGATCTTCTACGGGACTTGCACCCCGGACATGGCGGAGGTCGCCCACCCCATCGGTCACCTCGGTCGGCACGGACGGTCGCGGGCGCTCCTGTACCAGGCTTCCATCGGGAGCCCGGTGTTCGACACGCTGATGACCCGCGAGGAGCCGAAGGTCGTCAACTACCACAACATCACGCCCACGGACCTGCTCGCCTCCTGGGAACCCGCCGTCGCCTACGAGACGTCTCTCGGGCGCGCGCAGCTCGGACGCCTCGCGCCACGCACCGTGCTCGGCATCGCGGACTCGCACTACAACGAGTTGGAGCTGCTGGAGCTCGGGTATCCCAAGACCGGGGTCGTGCCGCTTCTCATCGACATGACGCGCGCAGGACCGTCACCCGACCCGGCCACCGCGCGCCGGCTCGCCGCTGACAAGGCGTCAGGCGGGCCGGACCTCCTCTTCGTCGGCAAGGTGTCGCCGCACAAGGCGCCGCACGACCTCGTGAAGATGCTCTCGGTCTACCGACGCGTGTACGACCCGTCCGCAAGGCTCCGTCTGGTCGGGTCGCCGCTCGGGGAGCGGTACGCACCCGCGATGGCGGCCTTCGTCCACGACCTCGGCCTCGACGACGCGGTCGAGGTCGCCGGATCCCTGACGCCGGAAGCCCTCGAGGCCTACTACCGCGCCGCCGACGTCTTCGTGTGTGCATCGGAGCACGAGGGGTTCTGCGTGCCCTTGGTCGAGGCGATGGGCCACGGGGTCCCGGTCGTCGCCTACGGCGCGACCGCCGTCCCAGAGACCGTCGGTGACGCCGGGATCGTGCTCCCGACAAAGGACCCTCTCCGGTTCGCGACGGCCGTGCGGCGGGTGGTGACCGACGGCGAGCTCCGTGCCCGGCTCGCCGTGGCGGCCAGGGCACGGGTCGAGGCGTTCGCGATCGAAAAGTCGACCTCCCGTTTCGTGGACCTCGTCCGGGAGGCGACCGGGGCGTAGCTCGGCGTGCGCCGCGATGTGTGGCGGGTGTGTGGGGCGGACGTGCAGGGCGGCCAGCCGAAAGCCCGCGGCGGGCCGGGTAGCCTTGAAGGGTGCCGCGGTTCCCCCTTGCGCCCCTGCTCGTCGGCGTCCTCACGCTTTTCGCCGCCGGCGGTGCGGTGCTCGGTGCCTTCCAGGCACCCACAAGCACCGCTCTCACGGTGCACAACGGCGCCGGTGAGACGCTCCAGGCAGGTCACATCGTCGGGCACTTCACGAACTCTCAGTACGCCGGCATCGTCATCGCCTTCGACTTCCATGCGCCGGACCACCTTTCCGAGAAGGTCGTGGGTCGCTCCGGCAAGGTCGAGCAGCAACGCACGGTGAACGGCCGCCAGGCCACGGCCGCGTTGAACCCGCTGCGGCGGCTCCTCGCCATCGGCACGTTCACACAGCAAGGGTCCTACTTCGAAAAGACGCTGCCGGCATCGGTCCTCGTGCGGCCGACGACACGGAAGAAGGTCTTCGGTACCTATCGCACGCAGGTCCAGCTGGAAGGCGGCTACGTCGTCGGCGTCGACATCGAGATCAAAGCCCGCGAGGGAGCCCAGCATTTGGTGGAGACGCTCGACTACCAGCTGTCGCGCGTCGACGGGTGGTCGCGCTCGCACTAGGGACGCGCTGCGCCCGGCGGGGCGGAGAGCCCGGACGACCGCCGAGACGCACGTGAGCGACGCGCCGGTCACGGTCGTGTTCGCTGCGATGCGGCGCGAGCTGCGCCCACTTGCACGGACCCTCCACCTGCAGCCGGTCTCGCTCTGCGGCCTCCCGGCGTGGCGGCGTGAGCGTGTGGTCGCCGTCGCCCTGGGAATCGGACCGGCTCGGGCGCGCGCGGGTGCCAGCGCGGTGCTGGCGGAGCTGAACGCTGCCCGTGTCCTCGTCACCGGCGTCGCGGGCGCCGTCGATCCGGCGCTCGAGGTCGGAGACCTCGTCCGTCCCCAATCGCTCGTCGACGTGCGGACCGGTCGCGTCCTCGTGCCCCGCGCCGGGGAAAACGAGATCGGCCGCAGCGGGCTCCTGGCCACGATCGATCAGGTCTGGACGGGGGCAGAGCCGTCCGGCGCAAGGGGTCCGCTCCTGCCGCCCGGCACGACCGCAGTCGACATGGAAAGCACCGCGGTCGCGGCCGTCGCAGAGGACATGGCGCTCCCCTGGGACGTCGTCCGCGCCATCAGCGACGTGGCAGGCACCTTGACCCCAGAGCTCACGGCGCTGCTCCGTCCCGACGGCAGCGTGGACGTGCGCGGTGCGATCCGGATCGCGCTCTGCGAGCCACGCCAGGCTGTGCGGCTCGTCCGGGTCGGGGTCGGCACCGCCCGGGGAGTTCGGGCTGCCACCAGGGCCGTCGTCGTCGCGCTCGGCCCGGACATCTTGCCGAAGAGTGCGGGGGGCTGAGCTGGCCGTCCAGCGTCTCTGGCCACGCGTCTGCTTACCGAGCAACTGCGGGGCCTCGGCTCACCGGCGGATCGTGCCCCCTCCTTCGTTCACGATCCACCGGCCGGCCGTTCATCTCCGCCCCCGTCGCTCCGGTGAGCTCATTTCTAGTCACTGCTTCCAGAGGGCGCAATAGGCAATGTTCATAATTCTGTATAGCAGAATGGGTGCAGAAGGGTCGCTCCGTCGGGCGCGGTGCGCCGCCTGCAGTTGCTGCTGCCGCCGCCCGGAACGCCGGCTTCCGTCCGCTCGGCCCTGACCTGGGGAAAGTCCCCCCCGCTCGACGCGGGGCCTCGCAGCACAAGACAATGGGGGCGTGACGACCTCCCCCTCCGATGGAACGCAGGAGCGCGCCGCTGTCTCCCAGCGCCAGCACATCCTCGACATGGCGCTCTCCCTCATGTCCCAGCGGGGGGTCGATGGCACGAGCATGCGCGACCTCGCGGCCGCGGCGGGCCTGAACGTCGCCTCTCTGTACCACTACTTCGCGTCCAAGCGCGAGCTTCTCGTGGCGGTGCTGGAGGAGCGTGGGTTCATCGACGAGCTTGCAGCCTCGACCGGCCCCGCAGCCATCTCTCGGGACGACTTCGCCGGACTCGCCGACATGCTCGAGGACATCCTCCGCTCGATGCTCGAGGTGGAGGACTTCATCCGCCTCATGCTCGGCGAGGTGATGCGTGGCGAGGAGACGGCGCACGTGGTCGGCGTCGAGCTGTTCGACGCCACCCAGACCGCGTTGGAACGTTGGGTCGAGGAGGCCGAGCCCACCCTCTGCAAGGATCCCGGAGCCCCCGCCGTCGCCAGGGTCCTGCGGGCGTTCATCGTCGGGTTGTTCTTCGAGCACCTCGCCGGTGTGCTCGAGGGCTCCGGCGAGGCGCGAAGCGCGTTCCGCCAGCGCTCGGAAGAGGCTGCGGCGGTTCTCCGGGCGCGTCGCTGACCGCACTCAGGCACCGCCCTCGACGGCGTGCCTGCGCAGGTCGTCGAGGCTGACCCACTCGAGCGTGGCGGCGTGCGTCGCCTCGAGGACGACCTCGGGGGCCATCCCGGCTTCCAGCGCCTCCTGCCAGCGGGATGCGCACAGGCACCAGCGGTCCCCGGGCCGAAGCCCCGGAAAGCCCGGCTGCGGCGTGGACAGGTCGTTGCCTCGGGACATCGAGAAGGCGAGGAACTCGGCGGTGACCCGGGCGCAGACCGTGTGCACGCCGACGTCGTCCACGCCGGTGTTGCAGCAGCCGTCGCGGTAGAAGCCGGTCAGCGGATCGCTGCTGCAGGGTTCGAGCTCGCCGCCGAGCACGTTCTTCGACAACGTTCAGCCCTCCCCGGCGCCCGGGAGGGTCGAATTCCCCGAGATGTTCAGCAACCCTTCATGCACAGCGACGATCCTCTCCTGGACACGTCGCCGAGTCCAACCGGGTCCGACCGGGTCCGACCGGGTCCGACCGGGTCCGACGCCAGGCTGGCGCCCGTCCGCTGAGACCCCTTGATGTCGTGATGTAGACGATGATGTAGAAAGGACCTCCCAATGGAGCACATCCTCGCCACCTGGGGCTACCTCGCGCTCTTCGGCATCGTGCTCCTCTCGGCGATGGGGATACCCATCGGCTCCGAGATCGCCACCGGCTACGCCGGCGCTCTCGCGAGCGGGCAGCTCACGACATCCCACAACCACCTCGCGCTCGGCGCGGTGATCCTCGTGGCCGTCGCCGGCGAGCTCGTCGGCTCCCTCCTCGGCTACTCGATCGGTCGCTTCGGCGGACGGCCTCTGGTCGACCGGGCGGGAAAGTTCGTGCTCCTGACGCACCGCGACCTCGACCGGGCGGAGGCCTGGTTCGCCCGCCGCGGCGACCCCTTCGTCCTCTTCGGCAGGTTCATCCCCCTCCTCCGCTCGTTCGTCTCGGTGGCGGCGGGGCTCGGGGAGATGACGACCGGCCGGTTCCTGGTGTTCACCACGATCGGCTGCGCGATCTGGTGCGGCGCGCTCGCCGGCGTCGGCTACGCCCTCGGCGCCAGCTGGCACCATGTGATCAAAGTGTTCAGCGATGCGGGCTACGTCGTGGCCGCCCTTGCCGTGGTCGCGGTCGTCGTCCTGCTCGCACACCGCGTCTCGGTGGTGCGTTCCGAACGGGCGGCCCTCCGCGCCGCTACCCCGACAGATCCAGGTGACGCCGCAGCTCGCTGACGAGCGCATCCATGAGCTCGTCGGGGGCCGACCCCGAGATCACGAAGAAGTTCCTCCCCCCAGAGTCGTCCGGCGTGCAGTTGACCCGGAGCACGTCGCGCCCCGTGTTCACGCGGAAGCGACGCTGACGGACGCCGGCGAAGTCCGGCCCCTCGCGCTCTTCGAACATGAAGAACGCGACGGTCGGATCGGGGGGCACGAAAGCGTGCGGCGCCTGGAGCCGCGCCTCTGCGAGCGGGACCGGGACGACGCTCGCGGCGAGCGCCTCGCGCAGCGACCGCAGCACCCTCGGGGAGACCTCCTCGAGCTCGTCTGACGCCGACACCTGGGCGACCATCCGCACCGGGCCTACGAAGTTCCCGATGAGGTCCTTCGCGCCGGGGCGGCTCCGGTTCGACACGGCCGAGGTGACGATGAACCGCTCGGCTCCCGCCACGCGGGCGAGCGACATCTCGAGCCAGGACAGCACCACCACGAAGGGCATGGCCGCCATCCCCGGCGTCACCTCCACGAGGTGGCGCCAATGCTCGGCCGGGACATTGAAAAAGCGCGCGCGGGGGCGGACCCCGGGGGTGAGGGTCATCGGCCAGTTGCCCGCAGCGGTCGGCTCCTCGCGCAAAGCCTTCCAGTGGGCGGTCGCGCGCTCCTGCACGGCCTCGGGGACGGGGTTGTCGAGCACCCACCGCAGGTAGCTCCCGGCTGCGGGCAGGGGCAGGTCCGGCGGCGTCCTGCCCGCGTGCAAGGCGTACGCCCTCGAGAGCTCCGCGGCGACGAGGGTTCCGGACTCGCCGTCCACGAGCGCTTCGGCCACGAAGATCGACAGGACGTGGGTCTTCGGCGCCACGACGTACAGCGTCGCCTGGAGGCGCGGCTCGTCCCACGGCGAGAGGTCCCGGTACTCCGCCTCGACAGCCACGACCGCGGCGGTGAGCGCTTCGAGCTTCGGCCGGTCGTCGAGCGGGACGATCCGCAGCACGCCGGGACGGAAACGCGTTACGTACTGCTGCGCCGACTCGACGCCGCCGTCCGGCTCCGGCGCGAACCGGACCCGCAACAGATCGTGCGCGGCGACGACGTCGTCGACGGCTTTGGCCAGGGCGCTCACGTCGAGCCGCCCGTTGAGCTGGTACACCCAGCTCATGAACTCGCGGCTCGGGTTGTGCGGGGCCATCAACAGCGACGACCGCTGCGTGAGGGACACGGGGGCCACCTCGGGGGCCACCTCGGGGGCCACCTCGGGCGCCACCTCGGGCGCCATCTCGGGCGCGCCCTGTTGCGGGGTTCCGGCCTCCCCTCCGGGGCGGCCCCCCGCGCCGTCGGACGCGGCTCGCTGACTCGTGCTCAAACCCTTCTCGACTCTCCCGTGTGAGGATGGCCCCGTGCGAGCCCGCTACGAGCCCCCCACCGACGCCGGCGGGTACGGATTCTGCCACCGAGTGAGGGTCCGCTTCGCCGAGACGGACGCGATGGGCATCGTCCACCACGCCGCGTACCTTCCGTACCTCGAAGAGGCGCGGGTCGAGTTCCTCCGGGCTGCGGGCCACCCCTTCGACGAGATCCGCGAGTCCGGGGCGGAGCTCCCCGTCGTCGAGGTGGCCGTCCGGTACCTCCGCCCGCTCCGATTCGACGAGGTCGTCGTGGTCCACTTGCAGGTCGCCGAGGTCCGCGGCGCCACCTTCGTCCTCGGGTACCTGCTCACGGCGACAGGAGAGCCGCGCGCAACGGCGGTCACCGTCCACGGGGTGGTGGGACCGAACGGCCGACCGGTGCGCTGCCCGCACTGGCTGGTCGCGCTCTGCGGATAGACCGAAGCCATGGACGAAATCGAGGACATCCGGCGGTACTGGGACGCGGACGCGGCGACCTATGACGACTCGCGCCAGCACAGGCCGACCGACGCGGCGGTGCTCGCGGCGTGGGCGGGCGCGCTGGAGAAGGCCCTCCCGACGCCCCCGTCGAAGGTGCTCGACTGCGGCGCGGGCACGGGGTTCCTGTCGCTTCTCGCAGCCCGCCTCGGCCACTCGGTCACCGCGCTCGACCTCTCCCCCGGCATGCTGGAGCGGCTCCGTGCCCGGGCGGCGGCCGAGGGACTGGAGATCGAGACGGTGGTCGGCTCCGCCACCGAGCCCCCCGACGGCACCTTCGGCGTCGTCATGGAACGGCACCTGCTGTGGACGCTCCCCGACCCGGCGGGCGCGCTGTCGGCGTGGCGCTCCGCCGCGCCGTCGGGACGTCTCGTCCTGGTGGAGAGCGTGTGGGGGAAGGTCGACCCGGTCGAGGAGCTTCGGGGGGCGGCTCGTCGGCTCGTCCGCCGGCTGCGCAACGCACCCGGCGACCATCACGCGGAGTACTCCGAGGAGCTCCGTCGCTCCCTTCCCCTGGGGTCGGGAACGCACCCTGGCAAGGTCGCCGAGCTCGTCGCGGGCGCCGGGTGGCGGACGCCTCGCGTGCAGCGGCTGCGGGACGTGGAGTGGGCCGAACGGCTGCAGCTCCCGCTCCCCGAGCGGCTCGTCGACACGTCGCCCCGCTTCGTCGTGGTCGCCGAATGAAGACGGTTGAGCGCCAGGCGACGACTTGCCTTGACTCGACGCGCAAAGGTTGTTCGAGGGTTTATTCGAGGGGTCGCGCCTGTGCGGTCGCCTCGGACTCCACCCGACGGCGCCGGGCGAGTACCTGCTCTGCCACCGCCCGTGCGTCCGAAGACGGCCCCTCGTAGGCGACCGACCCGCGGTCGAGGACGATCGCGGACGAGGCCAGATCGAGGGCGCGGTCGACCTGCTGCTCCACGACGACGAGCGAGGTGCCTTGGACGCGGACGTCCGACAGCGCGGCGTAGACGTCGTCGACCACGCTCGGCGCGAGGCCGAGCGAGAGCTCGTCCGCGACGAGGATCTTGGGCGGCACGACGAGCACCTTGGCGAGCGACAGGAGCCGCTGCTGGCCACCGGAAAGCGCTCCGGTCCGGACGTGGCGGCGCTCGGCGAGCGCGGGAAACCGCTCGTAGGCACGAGCGAGCGAGGCTGCAACGCCCCTGCGGCCCGCACGGCGACGCAGGGAGAGGACGAGGTTCTCCTCGACGCTCAGCGATTCGAAGACCCCGCGCCCCTCGGGCACGTGCGAGAGGCCGGCCCGCGCGATCGCCCACGCGGGCCGTCCGGTGACGTCGGTGCCGCCGACCCGGACACGGCCCGAGGCCACCGGCACGAGTCCCGAGGCCACCCGCGCCACGGTCGACTTCCCGGCCCCGTTCGGACCGAGCAACGCGACCGCGGCGCCCTCGGCGACCGAGAAGCTCACCCCGAAGAGCGCGCGGTACGGCCCGTACGAGGCGCTCACGTCCTCGAGCTCGAGGACGTGACGGTCCGCCACGCTCACACCGTTCCCAGGTACGCGCGCCGTACCGCCGGCTCGCGCATGACGTCGCTGAACGACCCCTCCGCGACGACGCGGCCCACGTCCATCACGACCAGCCGGTCGACGACCGCCTCCACCATCGCGAGGTCGTGCTCGACGAGCAGCATGCCCATCCGCCTCGTCAGCTGCAGCGAACGGAGCAGGCGCGCCAGCTCCGCGGTCTCGTGCTCGTCGAGCCCGGAAGAGGGCTCGTCGGCGAGCAGGAGACGAGGGCGACCGGCGAGAGCGCGCGCGAGCTCCACGAGACGGCACGCGCCGAGACCGAGCGCCGTGACCGGAACGTCGGCGCGGTCGAGGAGGCCGACCGACTGGAGCACCGAGTCGACCTCGGCGAGCTCGGCGCGACTCGGTGCGCTCAGGCCGAGGAGGTCCCGCCACAGCCAGCCGCCGGCCTCGTGACGATGGATCCGGAGCGTCACGAGGAGGTGGTCTCGAACGGTGAGCTCGGGAAAGACCTGGAGCCGCTGGTAGGTCCGGCCGATCCCGAGGCGGGCTCGCCGCCACGTCGGGAGCCGGTCGATGACCCGGCCATCGAGAGCGACGGTCCCCGCATCCGCCCGGAGCTGCCCGAAGACGCAGTCGAACACGGTCGTCTTCCCGGCGCCGTTCGGACCGACGAGCCCGACGCTCTCGCCCTCCGCCACCTCGAGGTCCACGCCAGCGACGGCGAGCGTCGTCCCGAAGGACTTCCGGAGCCCCCGTACGGCGAGCATCAACGCCCTCCGACCGCGGGCGCCGGGGTGTGGCGCCTGCGGGTGAGCAGCCGCTCGGCGCGCGCCGTCCACCGGCGCTTCTCGAGCTCGACGACCCCTTCGGGGTGGGCGGCGTAGGTGAGCGCACCGAAGGCGAAGAGGACGAAGGTGAGACCCTGCATGCGCTGGGGGGCGTACTGCAGCAGCTGCTCGAGCACCACCAGCCCGATCCCTGCCTGGATCGCGCCTTCGACCGTCCCGACGCCCGTGGTGACGACGATCACGACGAAGGCGAGCGACAGCTGGTAGTTGAACTCACCCGGCGCGATCACCGACTGCTGGATCGCGAGCAACGTCCCGCCGACACCGGCCAGGGCACCCGCGAGCGCAAAGGCGAGCACCCGTTGCCACGGGAGGTTCACGCCGACGCCGGCGGCGCCGAGCTCGCTGCCCCGCATCGCTGCGAGGAAGCGGCCGATGGTGCCGCGCTGGACGAGGGCGACGGCGCCGGTGCAGGCCACGAGCACCACGAAGGCCAGGACGAAGTACGCGTGGCCGTTCTGCGCGAACAGGTCGAGCGGCAGCCATCCCGGCTGGATCGTCACTCCTCCTGTCCCCCCGCTCACCGCTTGCGCCGGGAAGACCGCGACGTCGAACAGCAGTGCCGCGGCGAGGGTCATGAGCGCGAGCCCGAGCCCACGGAGCCGCAACGACGCCAGCGCGAGCAGCCCGGCGACGATCGACGCCGCGATCGCCCCGAGCGCGCCCCCGACGAGGAAGTCGAGCCCGAGGTGGGTGGCGAGCTGTCCCGCGGTGAACGCCGCGATCCCCGCGAGCGTCGCCTGCGCGAGGGACAGCTGGCCGGCCGTGCCGGTGAGGAGCGTCACGGACAAGAAGATGACCGAGTACGCCATGCCTTGGTTCAGCACGGTCTCCCACGCGGGCGGCATCCAGGTGAGCATCGAGGCCGCGTACGCCACGAGCAGCGCCCAGAAGCCGAACCGCACCAGCCGGTCGATCTCCCGGCCCCGCGCGCGGGCGGTGGGGGGCGGAGGCGGGGGGTCGACCGAAGACAGCGGGTCGGACGCGTGCTCCAGGCGGCGCAGCCCGGGGACGAACAAGAGCGCGCCGACGAGCACGATGAAGGGAAACGCGGGAAGCACCGCCGAGTACCAGAAGCTCGAGGTCGGCAGGTAGCCCTGCGCGGTGAGGCTCACCACGCCGATGAGGACTCCGACGACCGCGGCCACCGTCATCGAACCGAGCGCAGCGCAGGCCGCCGCCGCGATCGCAGCCACCATGAGGGTCACGTAGTCCTGCGGCTGCACCGTCACCTCGGTGGGGGCGAGGAGCACGCCGGCGAGGCCCGCCATCAGCCCGGACACGGCCCACGCGGTCGCCGTGACCCTCGGCGCGTCGACGCCGTCGAGCTCGAGCAGCCGCCGGCTCTCGACCGCGGCGCGCATCTCCAGCCCGAGATTGGTAGTCCGCAACAGGACGACGAGCACGACCAGCATCGCGACCGTGAAGACGACGGCGCTCAGGTACGCGCCGTTCACGGGGACGCCCGCCCCCAGATGGAAGTACACCGTGTCGGGGTTGAACGCGATGCTCGGCGCACCGACGAGGTTGCCGTTGCCGAAGAGGACGGGGAGGAGCGCTGGGATGCCGACGAGAAGGCTCAGGCCCGTGACGACCTTGGCCGTCGTGTTGGTGCTCGGAATCCGGCGGAAGAGGAAACGGTCGAAGACGAGTCCGAGCGCGGGTCCGAGGATTGCCACGGCGCACACGCACGCCGCCCACGCCGGCCACCCCCGGTCCTCCACGAGCCACGCAAAGAGGAACGCGGATGCGTACGCCTGCGCGCCGTATCCGAAGTTGAAGACGCCGGTCGTCTGGTACGTGAGCACGAGGCCCACTGCGAACACCGCGTACGCGCAGCCGTAGGGGACGCCGGGGATCGCAAACCCGAGCAGCTGCTCCATCTGCTGCGGCTCAACCCCTGTGCGGGCCGGGCAGGCCGGGGACGGGTGCCACCGGCTTCGGGTGGCGCACGTCCGAGGTTGTGAAGCAGACGTAGACCTGTTTGCCGCGCCCGAACACGGGCAGGACGGCCGTGCCCTTCACCTGTTCGAACGCGCTGCAGGCCGTGCGTGTCGGAGCCCAGTGCGCGATCCGCCAGTCGACCGGTTCTTCGAGGCCGCCCGCCGTGAAGGCGCTCATTCGGTTGGTGGCAGCCACCACGGCAGCCTGGCTGAGGTGCGGACCCGCCGCCTTGATCCCGGCGACCATCAGCGCGGCGGACTCCCATCCGTCGAGCGCCAAAGCGTTGTCGGCGTACCCACGCGCGTACCGGTGCATCGCCTTCAAGTACGTCTCGAGGCCCGGGTACACGCCCGGGAAGAGGCGCTGAGCGGTCTCCGGCACGTTCTGGACGTTGAAGTAGACGCCCTGCAGCAGGTGCGAATACCTCTTCACCACTTTGGCGTCGGCGCCGTCGAACCACAGCTGGTGCACGTGAAGCCCGTACTGCTGAACGTCGCGGGAGAGGGCGACGTTGCCTGTCACTGTCATGCACGAGACCACGAAATCTGCACCGGCGCGCTGGATGCGCTGGACGTCCGGCGTCAGGTTCGCCTCGATCGGAGGCAACCGCAGGTCTGTGAAGCTCACGTGGTACCCGGCGGCGCGCAGCAGGTTGCCCGTCGTCCGGCACAGGTCCGACGACGTCGACACGCTGTAGGCCACGATGGCGACGGACTTGGAGTGCGTCCGGTCGATGAGGTAGGCCACGGCGGGCACGATGGTCTTGAGTGTGAGGACCGAGCCCCCTGCGGCGTAGAGATTGGGCGCACCCGACCAGTTCCCGTCGACGTCGAAGCCGTACGTGGGCGTGCAGGTGGCGACGAAGTACGAGGGCGTGAACCAGTACGACGACACCGCCACGGCGAAGGCGTGGTCCTGGTCGATGGCGGTGTGGGTGTCCGACTGGAACTGCGTCGAAAGACCGGCGTCGTCGAGGTCGTAGGACAGGACGATCTTGCGGCCGTCCACCCCTCCGTGGGAGTCGACCATGTGGAAGTACGCCTTCATCCCTGGCACGAGCGAGCCGAAGTCCGCCGCGAGGATGCCCGAAAGGGTGGAGATTGCGGCCACCTTGATCTCGGTCTTGGTCACTCCGGGGGCGCCCCTGCCCAACCCAGACGGGCACTGCAGGGAGTGCTTCTTCGCCGACGCTGCCGCGGCTGCCTGACCGGGTGAAGCGGCCGCGAGACAGCCGGCCGACAAGACGAGCGAGAGCGCCATGACCGCGATCGGCCTGCCACGCGTGCTCATGCGTCCTCCTTCTATCACCCGCCCTTCACCGGGACGGGCCATGTTCTCCCTGGTCGGACGAACGTTTGTTTCCCGGTGGCGCCGCGGCGGAGGCCCGGCGGCGCGCGGCATAACGTCGGACGCGGCGCACGCCACCGGAGAGGACCTGCCGAGGAGCTCGCGAGGAAGGAGCGGCGAATGGACGTCCGGGACACGTTCTACATCGGAGGGGATTGGGTGCCCCCTGCCGGCGCTGGGTTCCACGAAGTGCTCGACTCCAACACCGGGGAGGTCTTCGGCAAGGTCCCCGAGGGGACGGTCCGAGACGTCGACCGTGCCGTCGACGCGGCGGCCGACGCCTTCGGGCCGTGGTCGGCCACGCCGGTCGAAGAGCGCGCAAAGCTGCTCACGCGGGTCTCCGAGGGCCTCGCTGCGAAGACGGACGCGATCGCAGAGACGATCTCGCGAGAGGTCGGCATGCCGCTCGCCCTGTCCAAGATCATCCAAGCCGGCCTCGCCTCAGGGGCGTTCGCCGAGGCCGCCACCCGCCTCACCGACGTGACGTGGGAAGAGGAGATCGGCAACTCGCTCGTCGTCCGCGAACCCGTGGGCGTGCTCGGAGCGATCACCCCCTGGAACTATCCGCTCTATCAGATCTCGCTCAAGGTCGCGCCCGCGCTCGCTGTCGGCTGCACGGTGGTCCTCAAGCCTTCCGAGATCGCGCCGTTGAACGCGTACATCCTCGCGGAGGTGCTCGACGAGGTGGGCCTTCCGCCGGGCGTATTCAACATGGTGGTCGGCCCGGGACCCATCGTCGGCGAGGCGATGGCCTCGCATCCTGGCGTCGACATGGTCTCGTTCACCGGCTCGACCCGCGCGGGGCGGCGCGTGATGGAGCTCGCGTCGCACTCGGTCAAACGGGTAGCGCTCGAGCTCGGCGGCAAATCCGCGAACGTGCTCCTCGAGGACGCAGACCTCGATGCAGCCGTGCCCGCCGGCGTCTTCGGGTGCTACCTGAACTCGGGCCAGACCTGCTCCGCCCTCACGCGCATGATCGTCCCTCGGTCGCGCCTCTCCGAGGTGGAGGAGAAGGCGGTGGCGGCCGCCGAGGGCTACGTCGTCGGGAGCTCTCTCGACGCCACGACCACGCTCGGCCCGCTCGCTTCGGCCGCACAGCTCGAGCGGGTGCGCGGTTACATCGCCACCGGGGTCGACGAGGGAGCGAAGCTCCTCACCGGCGGCCCCGAGCCGCCCGAGGGGCTCGACGGGGGCTACTTCGTCCGGCCGACCGTGTTCTCGGAAGTGACGAACGACATGACGATCGCCCGTGAGGAGATCTTCGGGCCGGTCCTCTCGATCCTCCCCTACGACACCGAGGAGGAGGCGATCAGGATCGCCAACGACTCGGACTTCGGTCTCGCGGGGTCGGTCTGGGCGGCCGACCCCCTGCGCGCGCAACGCGTCGCCCGGCTGATGCGCACCGGGCAGGTCGACGTCAACGGCGCGGCGTTCAACCCGTCAGCGCCCTTCGGCGGGTACAAGCAGTCGGGCTTCGGGCGCGAGCGCGGCCGCTACGGGCTCGAGGAGCTTCTCGAGGTGAAGTCGATCCAGCGGTAAGTTCCTCCGCCATGACCGACGCGGGCGCGACCGACGCCATCAGAGCCGAGACGATCCGCATCACCGGCCACGGCGGAGACGACCTCGAGGCCTACTTCGCCCAGCCGCTCGGCGACGGCCCCTACGGCGGCGTCGTCGTGATCCACCACCTGCCCGGCTACGACGAGGCGACGAAGGAGATCACGCGACGTCTTGCCGACCACGGCTACTTCGCGATCTGCCCGAACCTCTACAGTCGCGAGGGAATCGGCGTGGATCCCTCCGTCGCGGCTGGGCAGGTGCGCGAGCGCGGGGGCCTCCCCGACGAGCAGCTGGTCGGCGACGTCGACGGCGCCGTACGCCACCTCCGCTCGCTCGACCGTTCGAACGGCAAGGCCGGGACGATCGGCTACTGCTCGGGTGGGCGCCAGTCGCTGCTCGCGGCGTGCCGGCTCGAGCTCGACGCCGCCGTGGACTGCTACGGGGCCTTCGTCGTGAGCGAGCCCCCCGAGGGGATCCCGCTTCGCATCCACCCGATCGTCCACCTCGTCGGGAACCTGTCCTGTCCCCTTCTCGGGCTGTTCGGGGTGGAGGACGAGCACCCCTCCCCCGAGGAGACCGCGGCACTCGGACGCGCCCTCGAGGAGGCGGGGAAGACTTTCGAGTTCCACACCTTCGACGACGCGGGGCACGCGTTCTTCGCCACGGACCGGGCGACGTACCGGCCCGAGGCGGCGAACGCGGCGTGGCCGATCGTCTGGGACTTCTTCGCCCGCACGCTGGGCTGAAGCGCGAGCCGCTTGCAGGTGGCCGGGCGCCCTCACGCACTCGGGGAGGCAGCCTCGAACCCCACTCCCTGGAGCGCCCCGAAGAAATGCTTCTGCCAGTCCGCCGCGCTCTCGACCGGCCAAGGCGGCTGCTCGGGCTTCTCGTCGAAGATGAAGCGGACTGCGGCCTCGACGGAGTCCGGGTCGGGGGAGCAGGCGAGCGCGCCTCCCCTTTCGAGCTCGTGGAGGGTGTTCTCGCGGCCGTGGCCCGGGACGATGTCGAGGATCACCAGCCACCGGCCGACCACGCGTGCTTCGTGGCAGGTCTGGCCGGAAGAGGTGACGACGGCGTCCGCCGCCGCCATGAGCTCGGGCACGCGACCGGTCATCGCGAAGGGCAAGACCCTCCGCTGCCGAACTGCGGTGTCGCGCAGGCGCCCGTACAGGCCCGGGTTCGAGCCGGCCACCCCGAGGACCCAATAGCCCGCTCGCGCCAGCGTCTCGGCCGTCCGGTCGAGCGGGCCGAGCCCCCATCCTCCCGCCATGAGCAGCACGCAACGCGCGTCGGGCGGGATGCCGAGCGCCGCCCGGGCTTCCTGCTTCGGGGGCGCCGAGAAGAACTGCGGGCGGACCGGCGGAGGGACGACCGCCACGTTGGCGCCGGGCGCGTATCGCTGGACCGTGAGCGCGGCGGTCGGCGAGCAGACGATGTAGAGGTCGGTGCCGTCTGCGACCCACATCCTGTGTGCGCACGCATCGGTGCAGATCGCCGTCGTCACGAGATCGGGCCGCTCGCGCTTGAGCGCACCCACGGTGGAGACCCCGGTCGGGAAGACCGAGATCACGAGAGGCTGCTTCCCCGCCCGGGCGACTGCCTCGCGGACACCCGGCAGAAGCCGGCGGACCGCGGTCCGCTCGAGCGCTCGGGCCAGGCTCGTCCCGTTGCGCAGATGGCTGAAGTGGAAGCCGTCGTAGACCGCCGGGACCGAGATCATCCTCCTGAAGACACCGGTCCCGAGACGCGACCCCGCCCCTCCGAGCATCGACATGCAGTCGAGCACCTCGCAGGGCAGCCCCACGGTCAAAAGAGCCGCCCTGCACGCCTCGGCGACCGAGTCGTGCCCCTTCCCGATGGACCCGGACAGCACGACGGCGCCATCGGTGGAGGCACCGGTCCCCCCGGCGGTGGTCATCGCGGAACTCCGATCGTCGCAAGCAGGACACCTGCACCTTGCCCGGCCTCTGGTCGCTGCACACCCGGCAGGACCGTCGCCGGCGCCGTGTCACACGGGTTCATCCCGACCGTTGCCTCCCGGATCCCCCATGCCACCATCAGCGACGAGATCGTCCAGCGTCACCGCACGTAGTCGCCGGCGCTGCAGCTCGAGGCCGATCAGGGGCAGGGCCTCGAGCACGCGCCCAGCCATGCCGGGTGGCCCCTGAGCGGCGCTGTCGTGCAGAAGCACGACAGCGCCGGGTCCCAGCCTCCTGGCGACTCGACCGGCCACCTGGCCGCCGTCCGCCGAGGACCACTCGCGACCCCACGCCGACCACAGCACGGTCCGCCACCCCATCGAGCGGGCCGCAGTGAGGGTTGCGGCGGTCGCATGACCGAACGGAGGCCGGAACCACCGCGGCGGGTGTCCGAGGGAGGTCATGACGTCCTGCGCGCGTTGCATGTCGCGGCGAACCGCGCCTGGCGACCGCAGCAAGTGGCTCGCGTGCCGGTCGCCGTGGGTGGCGAGCAGGTGACCTCGGCGCGCGATCTCGGCGACGAGCGCTGGATACGCGGCCGCTCGTTCTGCAAGAACGAAGAAGGTGGCGCGCAAGTCCATCTGGTCCAAGCTGTGCAGCACCTCGGGCGTCACGTCGGGGTCGGGGCCGTCGTCGAACGTCAGCGCAACGTCCGGTCGGGAGCCGGGGCCCCGCCACCTGCACAGTTCGCCGGGCAACACTCGAAGCGGGCTCCACTGGCCGAGCGCGACCATGGCCGGCACGTACTCGAGGCCGGCCACCGCCAGAGCGGCAGCGCCGAGAGCGGCCGCGGCACGATGGCCGAGCGGGTTGGCTGCATCCTCGCGAGCCATCGCCTCCTCGCTTCGTCGGGGCGGGCCGGCGCCGCGCGACGGCCTTGCGGCCCCGTCTTCACGCTAACGGTCGTGCGTATTCCGGCGTGCTCCTCCTGGGGGCGAGCGGGTCGGCCGGCGACCACCCATCGCGTACACTGCCCGGGGGCGCCTCTAGCTCAATGGCAGAGCAACGGACTCTTAATCCGCAGGTTCTGGGTTC
>DAIRCY010000032.1:6519-26066 GCA_036796435.1 Acidimicrobiales bacterium | reverse complement strand
GAGCCGTGGTCCGGCATCCGCCAGGCGAGCGCGCCCGGTCCGCTCGCGCCCCAGGTTGCGCCGTCGCCTCGCGCCAGCCTTCCGGGGGACCCCGTCGAGCAGAGCGAGGACTGTCTCCACCTCAGCATCTGGACCCCGTCGACCGACGGCGCAGCCCGGCCGGTACTCGTGTGGATCCACGGCGGCGGCTTCACCTCGGGGACTGCGGGGAGCGTGCTGTACCGCGGCGATCGGCTCGCCGCTCTGGGGGACGTCGTCGTCGTGAACGTGAACTACCGCCTCGGCGCGCTCGGCTTCCTCTCGCACCCCGCGCTCGCCACGAGGGGTGCGGCGACGCTCTTGCCCCCGTCCACGTCGGCGTCCACGTCGCCGTCCACGTCGCCGTCCACGTCGGCAGCCGGTCCGGCTCCCGGAGGCGATCCCGCCGTCTTCGGCAACTGGGCTCTTCTCGATCAGCTCGCGGCACTGCGCTGGGTCCGTGACCACATCGCTGCGTTCGGCGGGGACCCGTCGAACGTCACCGTGTTCGGCGAGTCCGCGGGCGCCATGTGCATCTCGGCGCTGCTGTCGTCCCCCGCGGCGCGCGGGCTCTTCGGCGCGGCGATCGTCCAGAGTGGCCCCCCCTACGTCCACAGCGTGGCGCGTGCCGAGGAGGCGGCCGAGACCTTCGCGCACCAGCTCGGCTTGGGGGAGTTCTCGCGCGAGGGGCTCGAAGCGGTGCCCGCGGACGAGCTCGTCGCCGCGCTCGCCGTGATGGCGCGTGGGACGCCGCGTCCGGGTGAGATCCCCCAGCCGCTCCTGCCGGTGGTGGACGGGGTGATCCTTCCCTCCACACCGCTCGACGCCATCGCGGCGGGCGCTGCAGCCGGCGTCGCGACGATCGTGGGCACCAACCGCGACGAGATGACGTTCTTCGCGGCGATGGACCCGTCGTCACAGGTGCTCGACTCGGCTTCGTTGCGGAGGCGCCTCGAACACTCTGCGCCGTACCTCGATCCTGATCAGGTCGTCGGCCACTATCTCGAGGTCCTCGTCGGGCGGGGGGAGGGGGCGGAACCACGCGATCTGTGGGTCGCCGGGGGGAGCGACATCGTGTTTCGCTGGCCGTCACTTCGCCTCGCCGCCGCGCTTCGTGCGCACGATCCTCGGACGTTCGTGTACCTGTTCACCTGGGAGACGCCGGCTTTCGGCGGTCTCCTCGGCGCGACCCACGCGCTGGAGATCCCGTTCGTCTTCGGCACCCACGCCGATCCCGGGATCTCACGCTTCGTCCTCGGGGAAACCGATCAGGTGGACCCGGCCTTCCTGCGTCGCGCGGACGCGTTGTCCGCCGCGATGCAAGCCTGTTGGGCGTCGTTCGCACGTGCACGCGATCCGTCCGGTCCGCTCGTAGGCGAGTGGCCGGCGTGGGATCCAGACCGCCGTGCGACGATGGTCTTCGGGGCGACGGTCTCAGTCGAGGAAGCCCCGCGCAACGAGGAGCTCGCCGTGTGGGAGACCGCCGCGCCGCTACCGCGTGTCCCCGCGACGCCCCTGGGTTAGCGGGGTCACCACCCGTTGTCACCCGTCGAGCGTTGGCGCGCCCCCGATACTTGGCGCGCCGCCGAGCGTTGGCGCGTCGTCGAGCGGTTGGCTCGTGCCGGCTGCGTCGCGGCCGCTGAGGAGTCCGACGAGCTGCTACGTGCCGCGCCCGACGAGCCGACCCTCCTGACTTGGGTCGCCAGGCGAGAACGGGGCGAGCCCTTGGCATGGATCGTGGGCAGCGTCGGGTTCCGCGGCATCTCGGTGCGCGTGGATCCCGGCGTCTTCGCCCCACGAGCGCAGACCGAGGGACTGGCGGCCCGCGCGGCTGGCCTCCTCCCCGAGCAAGGACGCGCGGCGGATCTCTGCACGGGGAGCGGCGTCGTCGCCGCGTACCTCTCGGCGGTCCGCCCGGCCGCTTGCGTCGTCGGGACGGACCTCGATCGAGCCGCGGTCGCCTGCGCGCGCCGCAACGGCGTCGCGGCCATCGTGGCGGACATGGACCTCGGGCTCGTGAGCGGCGGCTTCGACCTGGTCACCGCGGTCACTCCCTACGTCCCGTCGGACGAGATGCGGCTGCTCCCTTCTGACGTCGTCACCTACGAGCCGGCGATCGCCCTCGACGGTGGGAGCGACGGGCTGCACCACGTCCGGCGGCTCGTAGCCGGAGCGGCGCGGCTTCTCAGCCGAGGTGGGTGGCTCCTGACCGAGATCGGCGGGGATCAGGACGTCCTCGTCGGGCCGGCCCTTGCGGCTGCCGGCTTCGATGAGCCCACGTTCTGGTGCGACGAAGAAGGGGATCTCCGCGGGGTGATGGCCCGTCTCCTGGCCGGTGCCTAGGCGCGGGGGGGCCGGCGCCCCCTCGTCAAGACGGCCAGGACGTCACCGATTGCTCGTTCCTCGCGCGTGAGCTCGGGCAACGGCAGGTGCGCCCGGATGTGGTAGCGGTTGCGGCGGCCCTCTTTCACCTTGACCACGTAGCCGGCCGCGACGAGATCGTTCACGATGCCGTAGGCGCTGCGCTCGGTGATTCCAAGTGTGGACGCGATGTCACGGAGACGGACGTCGGGATCACGGGCGATGCACAGCAGCGATCGGCCGTGATTCGTGAGGAAGGTCCATGGGCGCGTGTGACGAGTGTACACCATTGCTACCTTTTGTTTGCTAGTTATCTACTTCCGGTGTAAGATCGGCTCGGGCGTTCACACTGACCGTAGACAACGGTCGGAAGGCGAGGGTCCTCAAGGGAGGGATCATGGGATCCCCGTTGCCAGGGCCGAGTAGCTCACGCGGGACGGACGGTCGGCCGCGCTCCCGCTGGCCGGTGCCCCTGCTCGTCGCGGGGGTGTGTGCCACGTGCGCCACGCTCGCCTTTGCAGGGGGAGTCGGCGGCATGACGTGGGCGGCGGCCTCGCCCACAGGGGTCGGTCTTGGGAAAGCGACGCCTTTCGCCGTCCTCGGCGCCTCGGAAGTGACCAACACCGGAGCGTCGGTGATCTCAGGCGACCTGGGGGTCAGCCCCGGCACCTCGGTGACGGGCACACCGGACGTCGTCGGTGGATCGATCTACAAGGCGACATCTGTCGCGGCGACAGCGCAAGCCGCGCTGGGAACGGCCTACACGGACGCAGCCGGCCGTTCCCCGACCTCGACGACCGACTACTCCACGACCGGCCTCGGCGGCAAGAGCCTCGTGGCGGGCGTCTACAACGCCACGTCGTCGATGCAGCTGACGGGCACCCTCACTCTCAACGGCAACGGCGATCCCAACTCGGTGTTCGTGTTCCAGGCGGGCTCGAGCCTGATCACCGCCTCGGACAGCAAAGTGATGCTGATCGGGGGAGCCCAAGCGTGCAACGTGTTCTGGCAAGTGGGGAGCTCGGCCACCCTGGGGTCCACAAGCTCGTTCGTCGGCAGCGTCCTGGCGTCGACATCGATCACGCTGACATCGAAGGTCACGGTGACAGGGCGGGTGCTGGCGAAGCACGCTGCGGTCACCCTGATCGATGACACGATCACGCGCCCGACTGCCTGTATCACAGCGACCACCACGACTACGACGACCACGACCACCACGGCACCGACCACGACCACCACGGCACCGACCACGACCACCACGTCTCCTCCGGTCGTCGTCGGGACGACAGGGTCCTCCGGGTCGGGCGGCGGGACCGTCGTTCCCCTTGGCTCGCCGCAGACGGGCTTGGGCGGGGCGTCTGAGTCTGGACCGAACGCTCTGCTCTTGATCCTCGGCGCCGTGGCGCTCGCCGGAGGGGTCGGATCGTTGCTGCTGGCGGTCCGACGCCGCCGGGCGGCAAGGTGAGCTAGAGCCGTGGTTCCCGAACCCGAGTCGCCGGCAGACAGGAGCCACGGCTTCGGTCGCTGGTGGGCGGCGGCGACGGTCCTCCTGCTCCTCGGAGGTGCCTGCCTCGCCGGGGGGTTGGAATCGCACCATCATCCGCTTGCCGCTCCTGTAGCTGCTCCCACTCGCTCGACGAGTGCGGTTCAGCAGATGAGAACGGCTGTGAAGCCGGCAATGAAGCCGGCAACGAAGCCGGCAACGAAGCCGGCAACCGTTCGGGTCGTCTCCCATTCGGTCCCGCTCTCGTTGAGGATCCCGGCAATCGGCGTCTCCGTGTCGTTGTCAGCGCTCGGGCTCAATCCGACAGGAACGGTGCAGGTTCCAACCGACGTGCAGCACCCTGGGTGGTACGACCTCGGTCCGTCACCTGGCCAAATGGGTTCGTCGGTCATCCTCGGACATGTCGACACGTTCCAAGGTCCGGCGGTCTTCTTCCGTCTGCGGACATTGCGAGCTGGCGACCTGGTCTCCGTGACGTTGGCCGACGGAGCTGTCGCCACGTTCAGGGTGAACACGGTGGACACGTTCCTCAAGTCCCAGTTCCCGGCACAACTCGTCTACGGGACACACGGCGACCGTGCCCTGCAGCTGGTGACTTGCGGCGGAGCATTCGACACAGCGACTGGCCACTATCTGTCCAACGTCGTCGTCTTTACGACGCTCGTCACGTCCACCCCCGCGACGCGCTCGTAGACGGTGGACCACGAGCATCAGATGAAACGGGGCGGCACCATAGGTGTGGCCACGCGGATCAACTAGCAGAGAAGAGAAAGGAATCGAATGGCCGACGAACAACAGCCAGCCACGTGGAGCGTCGCTGAATGGCACGGAAAGATGCTCATCGATCGCAACGGCGAGAAGATCGGAAAGCTGCAGGACGTCTACGGCGACGTCGAGACCGATGAGCCCAAGTTCGGCACGGTCAAGGAAGGCTTCATCGGCCGGCACTTGACGTTCGTCCCTCTGGGAAGCATCACGATCGGTCCTGACGACCTTCAGGTCGTGGTGACCAAGGACCAGGTCCGGTCGGCGCCGGAGATCGAATTGCACGGTGAGGAACTGTCCCAGGCAGCGGAGTCCGCGCTCTATCACCACTTCGAGCTGAACTACGAGCCGATCGACACGGAGAGCGGCAGGCGGCTCGCTCGCCGCTGACTCGGCTGCCGCCGCCGGCCGTTGACATAGAGCCTCGGCGATTGGGCTCAGGCGCGACGCGAATTCAATTCAAGTGGGGACGGAGGGAGTCGAACCCTCACTGGAAGCGGTTTAAGCGCCTTGCCTCTGCCGGTTGGGCTACGTCCCCCCTGGCACAGTCTTGCCGGGCGCACACCAGTTCGAGAGATCGGCGTCCGCTGCGACGTTCCCGGGGGCGGGCAAGGTGCAAGGCACTCAGCAAGGTGCGCAGCAAGAGCGCTCCCGCACACTCGAGCTGCGCCTCTCACAGCGAGGTCACCCGGAGGACCGGTCCGGGACGGCAGGTACCCCCTTCCCGCCCCGTCCCGGCCGGCCCGCCGGCTCCGGCCACGCCCTGGTCTCCGGTCACCTCCGACTGGGGCGGTCTCACCTCGGCGCGGTGCCTCGATCCTCGCCGACGGTTCGGTGCATGACCGTTGCGGCGATGCACAAGGTGCAGGTGGTTCCCGAGATCGTCGTGCGCGTGTTGGGCCCCGTCGACGTGCTCGGTGCCGCGCGACCGTTCCGACGGGCGTGGTGTACCGACCTCGTCGGGTACCTCGCCCTTCACCCCCAGGGCGTGACCGCCGATGCCTGGGCGACGGCGTTGTGGCCGGATCGCCTCCCGCCCGACGCGACGCGCCATTCGACGGTGTCGGAGACCCGGCGCGCGCTCGGGTCATCGACGTCCGGACGCGACCACCTTCCGCGCTCGGCGGGGCGCTTGCGGCTCGCCGAGAGCGTCACGACGGATTGGGCGCAGTTTCGCTCGCTGTCGTCGGCCGAGGGTCCGGACGCGCCCGCAGCCTGGACCGCCGCGCTCGGGCTGGTCCGCGGGCCTTTGCTGGGGGGGCTGCGCTCGACCGACTGGGCGGTCCTCGAAGGGCTGCTCGCGGAGATGGAGAACGCCGTCATCCAGCTGTCGATCCGTGCCGCCGAGCACGCCCTGGCGGACGGGGACGGCCTCGGTGCGGAGCGGGCCGTGCGCCGCGGCCTCCTCGCCGCCCCCTACGACGAGCGGTTGTATCGGTTGCTCTTCCTCGCGGCAGACCGCCAGGGGAACCCCGCTGGGGTGGAGTCGGCGATGACCGAGCTCGTCCGGCTGGTTTCGGGCGAGCTCGCCCTCTGCCCGCGTGCGCCGTGCGGGGCGCAGGCGGACCTGGCTGCATGGGTCCATCCCGACACCGTCTCGGCCTACCGGTCGGTGAGTCGCCGGCTCCCCCATGTCCTGGGGCACGAGAGGCGGAGGGGTTGACCCCAGAAGTTTGCTGGCCGAGCCTCCGCCGCAGAGGTCGCGTGGGGCCGTCGCCACGGCAGATGCGCAGCTGGCGCCGGGTCTCGCGCACGGCGACCCGCGGGGGTGGGGAGCAGGGCGGTTGCTAAGGTCTCCCCCGCCATGCCGAGGAGTTCTACGGGAAGATGGGTCGCGCGCGCAGGCGCGACGGGCGGTGGCCGCACCTATCGCGGCCAGATGCCGGTCAACTGGTACGCCTCGCTCGTGCTGATCGTCCTGGTCGGCCTGGCCTCGGTCGCTTTCGCCCGCGTCGACTACCGCAACGGCGCTGCCACCAATTCGACCCCGCCGTTGAAGGGCGGAACCCCCTGGTTCGCCGCGATCGCCTTCGACGTCTGCGGCACACAGCGTCCGTCGCTGCCGTCCAACGCGCTCAATACGGCAACGCAGTCCTTCTACACGACCGGCAACGGCGTCATCACGATCTCCCCGAAGAAGACAGTTGACGCGGGCAGCAACGCCGTGCTCGGAAAGTTCCTCTCCACGTACCCGGGGCTCACGCTCACTACATCGAGCCTCCATCTGCCGAGCTCTGCTGCCCCGTCCTCCAGCGGCTCCAACTCTCCCAAGTCCACCTCGGGGAAGAAGAGCAGGACCTCGACGGGAGTGACGTATCGAAACGGGCAGAAGTGCCCATCTGGAACGAAGGACGCCGGCAAGAAGGCGGAAGTCGCAGTCACGTACTGGCCGAACGCCTTCTCGTCGAAGGAGAAGCCTTCGACGGTCAGCGGGAACCCGGCGACACTTCGCTTCACCGACGACCAGCTGATCACGGTGGGGTTCGTCCCCGCCGGGACGAAGTTACCGAAGCCGAGTGGCTCGATCGTGACGGCGCTCCTCGATGCATCCGCGGGTGCGACGTCCACCACGACGCCGTCCAGCACGCCGACCACCGCACCGGGGTCCACCTCGACGACGGCACCCTCTTCGACCTCCACGACCGCACCTAGCTCGTCCACGACGACCAGCACAACGAAGGCGGGATAGGACTGGCGCGGTGAAGGCCGTCGTTCTCGTGGGGGGCGAGGGGACGCGCCTGCGCCCCCTCACGCTGACGGTCCCCAAGCAGATGCTTCCCATCGTGGAGCAGCCAATGATCGAACGGGTGCTCGCCCACCTGCGCGGCCACGGCGTCGACGAGGCGGTCCTCTCCCTCGGCTACCTCCCGGACGCCTTCATCGAGGCTTTCCCTGCCGGCGTGTGCGCAGGCGTTCGGATCTCCTATGCGGTCGACCCGATGCCGCTCGACACCGCCGGCGCGATCAGGTTCGCCGCGCGCCACCTCGACGTCGACGACACGTTCGTGGTGGTGAACGGCGACGTCCTGACGGACATGGACCTCGGCGCGCTCGTCGAGTTCCATCACGTCCGCGGCGCGCACGCGTCGATCTCGCTCCACGTCGTCGACGACCCCTCGCGCTTCGGGGTCGTCCCGACCGATGAGGAAGGGCGGGTCCTCGCGTTCGTCGAGAAACCTCCGAAGGGGGAGGCGCCGACGGATCTCATCAACGCCGGCACCTACGTGCTCGAGCCAGCGGTCCTCGACCGGATCCCCGAGGGGCGGAGGGTCTCCATCGAGCGCCAGACGTTCCCGTCGATGGTCGCCGACGGCCTGCTCTTCGCGCTCGCGGACCCGTCGTACTGGCTCGACGCCGGCACCCCAGAGACGTACCTGTCGGCGCAACTGGACCTGTTGGAGGGGCGGCGCGGGGCGCCACCCGTGCCGGGCGCGCGGGATTCGGGAGGCGGCATCTGGCTCCTCGGCGCTCCCCTCGCGGACCCGAAGGCGGAGGTGCGCGCTCCGGCGCTCCTCGGCGACGGCGCCGAGGTCGGACCCGGTGCGCTGGTCGACCGCGCGGTGCTCGGGCGCGGCTGCGTCGTCGAGGATGGCGCAGTCGTCGTCTCGTCGGTGCTCCTACCCGGCGCCGTCGTCGAGGCCGGGGCGACGGTGGCGGGCTCCATCGTGGGACCGGGTGCACACGTCGGCGAGCGGAGCGACGTCCGGGGGCTCTCCGTGCTCGGCGCCCGGGTGGTGGCCGAGCAGGGCGCCGTCCTGAGAGGGGAGCGAGTATCCGCCTGACCGTGCAAGATGTGGGCGCCATGCGGACGATGGTCACCGGAGGCGCCGGATTCATCGGGTCGGCGCTCGTCGACAGGTTGTTGGCCGAAGGCCACGAAGTCGACGTGGTGGACGACCTGTCGGGCGGCTCCCTCTCGAACCTCGCGGACGCCCGGGCCGCAGGAGGCCGCGCCCTCACCATCCACCAACTCGACGTCCGGGTCCCCGAGACGACGGACCTCGTCGTGCGCCGGCGACCGGCCGTGATCTTCCACCTGGCCGCGCAGGTCGATGTGCAGGTGTCGGTGGCCGACCCGGTGCTCGACGCCGACGTGAACGTCCTCGGCAGCCTGCGGGTCCTCGAGGGGGCACGGCTGGCAGGGACCGACAGGGTCGTGTTCGCCGCGAGCGTCGGACTGTACGGCGAGCCGGAGCCGTCCGAGCTGCCCGTCGCCGAGTCGCACCCCCACCGTCCGCTCTCCCCCTATGGGGTCGCGAAGAAAGCCGTCATCGACTACCTCGTCGCGTACCGCGAGCTCCACGCGCTCGAGTTCTCGGCGCTCGCGCTCGGCAACGTCTACGGGCCTCGCCAGGCGCCGCACGGCGAGGCCGGCGTGGTCGCCATCTTCGCCGACGCGCTGGCTCGTGGACGCCCGGTCACCATCTTCGGCGACGGCGAGCAGACGCGCGACTACGTGTACGTCGACGACGTCGTGGACGCGTTCGCCCGCGCCGCGTCGAAGGCGGGGGGTCTCGTGTGCAACATCGGCACCGGAAGGGAGACGACCGTCAACGAGCTCCTTCGGACCATGGCCTCGGTCGCTGGGGTGGTGCCGGAGCTCCAGCACGCCGCGGGCCGACCCGGCGAGCTGAAGCGCAGCGTGCTGGACTCGACGCGCGCCCGGATCCATCTCGGTTGGCGGCCGTGGACGACGCTCGAGGTGGGGACGGCGGCGGTCCTCGAGGACGCGAGACGACGCGCGAGCGCGCGTCCGGCCGCCAGGCGATAGACGCGTCTCGCGGCCAACAGCGGCGCGCGGTCGCGGTCCTAGGAGCCTGTTGAAAAAGTCTTCCGCGGATACTCGCGATTTGCCTGGTGAGCAGCGAGAATTGGTGGGTGCAAGGGCGCTCTGACCCCAATCGTGAGCTTCTCGACGCAGCTGCGCTGTGTCGCCAGCTCGTTCCCGAAGGAAGTGTGGAGGCCTTCTTGGCCGACCACCGCCAAGACCTGTTCCCCGACGAGATGTTCTCGGACCTGTTCTCCTCGGCACGCGGTCGACCGTCGATCCCCGGCGACGTCGTCGCCTCGGTCATGGTGCTCCAGGCGCTCGAAGGGCTCTTTGACCGTGAGGCCGCACGCGCCCTTCGGGACCGGATCAGCTGGAAGGTCGCCTGCGGCCTCTCGCTCGACGACGAGGGCTTCGACTACTCGGTCCTCACCTACTGGCGCACGAGACTGCGCAAGTCCGCACACCCCGAGCGCATCTTCGACGCCGTGCGAGAGGTGGTGTCGGCGACGGGGCTGCTCAAGGGAAGGACCCGCCGCGCCCTCGACTCCACGTTGCTCGACGACGCGGTCGCCACCCAGGACACGGTCACCCAGCTCGTCTCTGCGATCCGCCGGGTGCGCCGGGCCCTGCCCTCTGCAGGGGAAGTCCCCCTCGGTGCCTGCGATTACGACGAGGCAGGCAAGCCCACGATCGCCTGGGACGATCCGCTCCAAAAGGCTGCTCTCGTCGACGGTCTCGTCACCGACGCCCTCACCCTCCTCGCTGCGTGCGGGCCATCTGCGTCGCCCGAGACCCATGAAGCGCTCGGGCTCCTGGCGCTCGTCGCCGGCCAGGACGTCGAGCAGCACGACGACGGCACCTGGCGAATCGCAGAGCGCGTCGCACCCAATCGGGTCATCTCGACCGTCGACCCCGAGGCGCGCCACATGCACAAGTCGCGTGCTGAGTACCGCGACGGCTACAAGGCGCACATCGCCGTCGAGCCCGAGACCGGCATCGTGACGGCCTGTGCACTCACGCCGGCCAACGTCTCAGACGCCGCGACCGGGATTGGGCTGCTCGAGGACGAAGCGCCCGGTCTTCAGGTGCTCGCGGACGGTGCGTATGGCTCAGGACACCCTGGCGGCGCTCGCCGCTTCGACACACCACGCAGCGATCAAGCCGTTCCCCGCCGGCGGTCGTTCCAAAGAACGGTTCGGGCGCGATGACTTCAGCGTCGATGAGCAAGCCGGGACGGCCACCTGTCCTGCGGGGAACACCGTCACCATCTCGCCGAGACGAACCGCAGACTTCCGGTCCTTGTGTAGGGCGTGTCCACTTCGCACCCGCTGCACGACGTCAGTGCGGGGCAAGAGGCTGATGCTCCATCCCCACGACGCACTGCTCGTCGAGTCGCGGCGGGCCTGGCGTGAAGGCGACTTCGCCGAGGACTACCGGCGATTCCGACCCATGGTCGAGCGCTCGATCGCATAGCTCGTCGCGCACAACAACCGACGCGTCCGCTTCCGAGGTGTCGAGCGGAACCAACTCGGGCTCTCGCTGCGCGTGGCGGCGATCAACCTGCGTCGCCTCGTCGCCTTTGGCCTCGACCACGACGCGGGCTGGGTGCTGGCCTCACCCTGACGACGGGCGCGCGAGCTCGGGCGTCTACAGAGGGACCGCTCCTCGGGCAATGCCCAACCTGGGTGACCGGCTCGAACCCTCTCCATGCCGGCGCTTCGGTCCAGACATGACCCGAACTCGCAAGGTGAACGCTACGCCTGCTCAGGTGCCCCGGACAAGGCGTTGTTCAACAGGCTCCTAGCGGAACATGTCCTCGGCCGGTCCGCGCACGATCTCCTCGCCGACCGACCCCTCACGCAGCCACGGGAGAGGAACGCCACGGATGACTGCGGCGGGGATGGAGCGGTCCTTCCCCATCACGAGCTCGGCGGTGGCCGCCAGCTCGTCGGCGACGCACACCTGGGTCGCCACGAGCTCTCGACCGTTGGCGTCCAGGGTCCCCCGCAGGTCCACGACCGCGGCGACGCCTGCGACGCCGATCGCGACGTCGGTCACTCCTTGACGCCAGGTCCGGCCGAAGGTGTCGGAGACGACGACCCCCACCTCGACCGAGAGGCGACGCCGCAGTTCGGCCCGTATCCGCCGGGCGGAGCGATCGGGGTCGACGGGGAGGAGCGCTGCCCAGCCGTCGGCGACGTTCGACAGGTCCACGCCTGCATTGGCGCAGACGAAGCCGTGGGCGGTCTCGGTGATGAGCAGGTCGCCGCGCCGGCGGAGCACCCGCACCGCTTCCGCCTCGACGACGGCCCGCTTGGCGTCGGGGTCCGCATGGTCGACCGGGACGAGCCGCCCCTCGGCTTTGGACACGATCTTCTGGGTGACGACGACGACGTCCCCGTCGGCCAGCACGGCGGAACCCGGCGGGCCGAGCGCCTCCGCGAGGAGCACCCCGACGTCGTCCCCGCTGCGGACCTCTCCGATGCCGACGACTGCATAGGCGCGCAGCGCCCCCGCCTCATCGAGCGGCATCGAGCACCGCGGTGGCGAGTGAGGCCGCGACCTCCGGGCTGGTCATGATCGTCGGTGCCACCACGGCACGGACCCCCTCCTTTTCGACCGCCTCCTGCAAGTGCGCGTCCTGCTCGTCGATCACGAGCGTGCCCACCCAGGGCGAATGCAGCCGCGCGACACCGAGCGCGGACGACTCGTGGCCGAGCTCGACGAGGAGCCGGTCCGCCGGCCCCTTGAGCGCCGCCCCCGCAACGATGGGCGACACGGCGACGACACGCTCGCGCCTGGCGGCGAGTGCTTCTCGGATCCCGGGCACCGCGAGGATCGGGCCGATCGAGACGACCGGGTTCGACGGGCACACCACGATCAGCTCCGCGTCGCGGATCGCCTCGAGCACGCCGGGCGCCGGTCGGGCGGCCCGCGCCCCGTCGAAGCGCACCGAGCGCACCGCGACGGCGTGACGCAGCCCGACGAAGTAGTGCTGGAAGGAGACCTCCGTTCCCGCCGTGATGTCGCCGGCGTCCTCGTCCAGCACGACGCGAGTGCGGACCGGTTCGTCGGTCATCGGCAGCACCCGCATCCGGAGCCCACGGGCGCGGGCGATCTCGGCGGTCACCTCGTGCAGCGGCGCGCCGTTGCCCAGCCTCTGGGTCCGGTAGAGGTGGGTGGCGAGGTCGCGGTCGCCGAGCCGGAACCAGGTCTCACCCCCCAGCCGGTCGAGCTCGGCCATCACGGTCCAGCTCTCTGTGGCCACTCCCCAGCCGGTCGCGCGGTTGTGCATCCCGGCGAGGGTGTAGACGACGGTGTCGATGTCGGGGCTCACGTGGAGCCCGTGCAGCACGATGTCGTCGCCCGTGTTCACGACCGTGGTGACGCCGGCGGGGTCGACCACCTCCACGAGCCCGCTGAGGAGCCGCGCGGCGCCGACGCCGCCGGCCAGGGTCACGAGCACGGCGCCATGGTAGGTGGAAGGTCGGGAGGGGGACCGACGGTACGCTCGCTTGTCCTATGCAGGTCTCCGACCCACGTGCCTGAGCCCCTTCGCGTCGCGATCGACGCGACGCCGCTCATCGGCACCCCCACCGGCGTCGGGACGTTCTGTGCGGGGGTGCTCGGGGGACTGGCTGCGCGCGAGGACGTCGAGGCGACCGCATTCGCGGTCAGCTGGCGGCGGCGTCATGCGATCGACGGGCGCGTCCCGGCGGGGGTCTCCACCGGGACGCGGGCGATGCCGGCGCGCCCCCTGCACCTCGCGTGGGGCCATTCGGACGCACCACCGCTCGAGTGGTTCGTGGGCAGTACGGACGTCGTCCACGGCACGAACTACGTCGTGCCACCGACGAGGAGGGCCGCGCGCGTGGTGACCGTGCACGATCTCACGACGGTGCGGTACCCCGAGCTGTGCAACCGGGCGACGCTCGCGTTCCCGCGTCTCGTACGGCGTGCGCTCGACGGCGGTGCCTGGGTGCACACCCACGTCTCGTCGGTCGCCCACGAAGTGGTCGAGGTCTTCGGCGCCGACCCCGGACGGGTGCGCGCCGTAGCGTCCGGTGTGCCACCGCTCGCACCACCCGACGAGCGCGCCCCGTCCCGTTACCTGCCGCCGGGTGCGCGACGGTACGTCCTTTCGATCGGCACCGCCGAACCGCGCAAGGACCTTCCCGGACTGGTTGCGGCCTTCGACCTGATCGCTGCGGCACATCGAGATCTCGCGCTCCTCCTCGCGGGACCCGAGGGGTGGGGGAGCGAGGAGCTGTACCGCGCGATCGGCTCCGCCCGGGCGCGCGACCGTGTGGTGGTCACGGGGTGGGTGGACGATGCGACGCTTGCAGGCCTGCTCCGCGGCGCCGCACTACTGGCATACCCGTCGCTCTACGAAGGCTTCGGCTACCCGCCGCTCCAGGCGATGGCCGCAGGGATCCCCGTGGTGGCGACGCGCGCGGCTGCGATCGAGGAGGTGGCCTGCGACGCGGCGCTGCTCGTCCCGCCGCGCGATCCCGACGCGCTCGCCGAGGCCATGGCCTCGGTGCTCGGCGACGAGGGGACGGCCGCGTCGCTCCGTGCACGAGGACTCGCGCGAGCGTCGAGGTTCGACTGGGACCGGTGCGCAGCCGGGCTTGTCGACCTGTACCGGGATGCCGCCGCGTGACGAGCACCCGGCTCGTCGTCGCGGTGGAGCAGCTGCGTCGGCCGGTCCCAGGAGGCATCGGCCGCTACGCGCGCGGGCTCATCGACGGGCTCGCCGCCATCGGTGAACGGCGCGTCGAGTTGCTCGCCAGTCGTCACCGCGGCACAAAGGCGGACCCGCTGACCGCGTGGGGCTACCCGGTGCACACGTCCCTGCTTCCCTCGGTGCTCCTCGTCGCAGCATGGGACCGCGGCCTCGAAGCCGTGCGCTGCGCGCGGCTGGTGCACGCCGTCTCGCTGGCGGCGCCGCCGGTACGACCCCCTCGCGCCCGCGGGGGGCCGGCGCTGGTGGTCACCGTGCACGACCTCGCCTGGCGAAGCCACCCCGACGCGACGACCCCGCGCGGCAGACGGTGGCACGACGCAGCGCTCGCACGGTCGCTCGAGAGGGCAGACGCGTTCGTCGTTCCCTCCGTCCCGGTGGCTGCTGCGCTCGCGGACGCAGGCGCGGAACGGTCCCGGATCCGGGTGGTCCCCCACGGAGTGGACCACCTGCCGCCACCGGACCCGGTCGGCGCGGCAGCGCTGCTGGGACGCCTCGGCGTGGCGGGCGGCTATCTCCTCACCGCCGCAACCCTCGAGCCCCGCAAGAACCTCGTACGCGTGGCCGCGGCGTACAAGCTTGCCCGCGCCTCGCTCCCTGCCGACTGGCCTCTCGTCGTGGTCGGCCCCAGGGGCTGGGGGGACACCGGTCTCGCAAGGGTCGCCGACGACAGCGTCCTCGCGGCCGGCCCTGTCGACGACGCCGTGCTCGTCGCCCTCTACCAGGGTGCCCGCGCGTTCGTGTACGCGCCGGTCAAGGAGGGCTTCGGGCTGCCCCCGATGGAGGCGATGGCCTGTGGCGCCCCGGTGGTGGTGAGCACGGCGGTCCCGTCAACGACGCCTGGAGCGCTCGCGATGGCGAGCTCGGCTGGGACGCAGGCTGGGACGCAGGCTGGGACGCAGGCTGGGACGCAGGCGGGGACGTTGGCGGGGCCCCCGGGAGAGACGGCCCCGGGAGAGACGGCACCAGGTGCGACGGCGCTACGCGTCGATCCCTCGACACTCGAGGACATCGCGCAGGCCCTCGTCCGGGCGTCGGGAGACGAGCGGCTGCGCGCCTCGCTCGTCGCCAACGGAAAGGCGTTCGTGGCGCCGCTCACCTGGCGGGCGTCCGCTGCGGCCCATGTCGAGTGGTGGGAGTCGGTCTCCTGAGAGTCTCCCTGGACGTCACCGCGGTTCCCTCGTCGCCAGCCGGCGCCGGCCGTTACACCCTCGAGCTCGCCGCCGCGCTCGCGGCGCGCGACGACCCCGCGATCGTCGCTCTCGCGCGCCGGGACGATGCCGAGCGCTGGCGACGTGTCGGCGCGGGACGCCTCGACGTGCTCGCGTCGTCACCGTCGCCGAGACCGCTCCGCATCCTGTGGGAGCAGGTCGCTCTTCCGTCGGTGCTGCGCCGGGCGCGCCCTGACGTCCACCATGGACCCCACTACACGATGCCCGAACGCGCGCGGGTCCCCGTGGTCGTCACGATCCACGACTGCACCTTCTTCGACCACCCCGAGTGGCACGAGCCGAGCAAGGTTCGCTTCTTCCGAAGGGCGATCCGCGTGGCGGCGCGCAAGGCGGGAGCCCTCGTGTGCGTCAGCGAGACGACGGCCCGTCACCTCGCGGCGCTCTGCCCAGCGGCGGCCCCCGTTGTCGTCGCGCCGCACGGCGTCGACCACTCCCGCTTCACTCCGGTGCCGCCCGGACCCGGCGCGGACGACGCGCTGCTCCGCCGGCTCGGGATCGATCCCGCCGTTCCCTTCGTTCTCTTCCTCGGCACCGTGGAGCCGCGCAAGGACGTCTCGACCCTGGTCCGCGCCTTCTCGGCGCTCGCAGCGGCCGAGCGCGACGTACGGCTGGTGGTAGCCGGGAGACGGGGGTGGGGGACCGGCCCCGTCGACGCGGCGCTCGCCGCGTCCAGGCACAAAGAGAGGATCACCTGGACCGGGTACGTCCCAGACGACGCCGTCCCAGCGCTCCTCCGCACGGCGGCGGTCGTCGCCTACCCCTCCCTCGCAGAGGGGTACGGCCTGCCAGCCCTCGAGGCAATGGCGTGCGGGGCGCCGCTCGTGACGACGACCGGGACGGCGATGGCCGAGCTCGGCGGGGAGGCGGCGACGCTCGTCGCGCCGGGGGACCCGGATGGTCTCGCAGACGCCTTGGCCGGGGTCCTGCGGGCTGCCGGGACCTCGGAGGCTGCGCGCCGGCGCGCGGCCGGGATCGCCCGAGCCGCAGCCTGCACCTGGGAGGCGAGCGCGCTCCGTCACGTCGAGGCGTACCGGATCGCGGCGGGCGCGTAGGGTCGGCGTCCGTGCGCGCGTTCGTGACCGGTGGCCGGGGCTTCGTGGGTCGGTGGTTGAGCGGGCACCTCTCCGAGATGGGCGACGACGCCACCGTGGTCGACACCGACGTGGACGTCACCGATGACGAGGCGGTGGAGGCCGCGCTCAGCGCATGCCGGCCTGACGTCGTGTACCACCTCGCGGCGCGGACCCACGTCGGCGAGTCCTGGCACGAGCCGATCGAGGTGCTCCGCGTGAACGTGCTCGGCACCGCTACCGTGCTGGCGGCCGCACGTCGCGCCGCACCGGGCTGTCTCGTACTCGTCGTGAGCTCGTCGGAGGTCTACGGCTCCGTCGCCGAGGACGAGCTCCCTCTCACCGAGTCCTCCGAGGTCCGCCCCGCGACGCCGTATGCGGCCTCCAAGGCCGCTGCCGAGCAGGTCGCGCTCCAAGCATGGCGCGGCCATGGACAGCGCGTCGTGGTCGTCCGGCCCTTCAACCACGTGGGTCCGGGCCAGGCCACCACGTTCGCCGTCCCCGCGCTCGCGCGCCGGGTGCTCGAGGCGCGCCGCGCGGCAAAGCGCGAACTGGTCGTCGGCACCGTCACCACGCGGCGGGACTTCACCGACGTGCGCGACGTGGTGCGCGCGTACCGGCTGCTCGCCGAGCGCGCCGAGCCCGGCACCGTCTACAACGTCTGCTCCGGGCACGACGTCTCGATCGCCGAGGTCGCGCACCGGCTGATGGCGTTGGCGGGCGTCGACCTCGACATGGTCACCGACCCGGCACTCGTCAGGCCGGTCGACTCGCCTGTGCTGCGGGGCGAACCGGGCCGGATCGCCGAGGCGACGGGGTGGATGCCGCGCATCCCCCTCGACCAGACCCTCCGGGACGTGCTCGGCTCCTTGGAGGCCGAGCTCGGCCCTCAGGCGCCAGGCGCCGTCAGCTGACGAAGCCGGGAGCTCACTTCCTCGACCCGCAGCCGCGCCTTGGCCGCGAGCTCCTTTGCGGGCTCGGGAAGCTGGGTGCCGAGCGGCGCGAGCTGCGAGGAGACGATCGCACGGGCGCCATCGAGCCACTCGCCGACCTGCTGGGTGCCGGTGGCGATGCCTGCGCGCAGCCGGTCGATGCCTTCGTCGACCCGGTCCTGGCGGGCGAGCTCGTGGCGGGCCGCCTGGGCACGCTGGATCCCGAGGACGCCGAGGCCGACGGCGACGTACGCCAGATCCCGGGCTCGCTTGGCCACCTCGGCGGCGATGTCGTTCGTCTCGTGTGCGTTGGGCATGAAGAGCTCCTTCCCTCGATCGGTAGGGGTCCACTCGAAACCTTGCTCGGACCCCTGCAAGGTATGCAAGTGTATACCCGAATATAAACATTTGCAAGCACTCCGCCGGCACTCGCCGGCACTCGCCGGCACTCCGCCGGCACTCGCCGTTACTCCGCCGGCACCCCGCCGACACCGTTTCCCGGGATCGCCGGGCGGGACCGGACTAGCCTGCTGCTCTTGTGACGGAGGGGAAGGGGATCGCGGCGCGCGCCCCCGCGGTCGTGGCCGTGGTCGTGACCACCGATCCCGGGGACTGGTTCGACGAGACCCTGCGGGCCTTCGCCGCCCATGACTACGACAACTTGTCGGTCCTCGTGCTCGTGTCGGGCGGCACCGTGGACCCGACCGAGAGGGTCGCGCAACTGCTGCCGGATGCGTTCGTTCGCCGGCTGGACGGCGCCGTCTGCTTCGGTGCCGCCGTCGCCGAAGCGCTCGAGATGGTCGACGGCGCCTCCTTCTTCCTCCTGTGCCACGACGATTGCGCGCCGGCGCGCGATGCAGTTCATCTCATGGTCGAAGAGTCCTTCCGGTCCAATGCAGGGATCGTCAGCCCGAAGATGGTCCACTGGGACGACCCCCGGGTCCTCCTCCACGTCGGGCAGAACGCGGACAAGACGGGCGCGGTCGTCGAGCGCATCCAAGACGGCGAGATCGACGCCGGCCAGCACGACGCCGTCCGCGACGTCTTCATCGCACCCGGCGGTTGCGCGCTGATACGCGCCGACCTCCTTCGCGCCCTCGGAGGGTACGACCCCGGCATCGTCGGGATGGGGGAGGACCTCGACCTCTCCTGGCGCGCGCACGTCGCAGGCGCGCGCATCGTGGTCGCCCCGCAAGCAACCGTCCGCCACCTCGAGCTCCTCGCCGGCGGTCGCCGCCAGCCGCCGCCGTCGGACGCGCCGTCGCTCCAGGCGCTCGAGCGACGCCACGAGCTGGCTGCCGTGCTCACGTGCTACTCGTGGCCGCACCTCCTGCGGGTCGTGCCCCAGGTGTTCGTCCTCGCACTGGGCGAGTTGATGGTCGCAACGCTCGCCGGGGACCGTCGCCGGGTGCGGGCGGTGCTGCACGCGTGGCGGTGGAATCTGACGCGCCGTGCTGAGCTGCGGAGGCGCCGCGCCGCGCTCGCCGCAGTCCGGGCGATGGGCGACGCCGACGTCCGCAGCCTGCAGGTACGGGGAAGCGCGCGCCTCGCGACGTACCTGTCACGCCTCACCCATCAGGGCATCGACGCGGCGCACGGGCTGCACGGGGGCAGGTGGGCGGGCACCGCCGGCGACGCCGCGGCCGACACGACCAAAGGCACCCCTTCGGACACGACTGCCCGCACCGCCACTCGCCGGCTGTCGCGTGCCGGCGTCAGCGCCCCGGAGCCGACCGGCTCCCTCGGGCAGGGCTTCTCCGAGGACGCCGACTTCGACGAGCTCGACGATCTGGGCAGGAGCGCAAGGCGGGCGCGCAACGCTGCGGCAGGCGGCTTCCTCGCCTCACGCCGCTCCCGGGGCGCACTCGGCCTCGTCGCGGCGGCTGTGCTCGTCTTCGGGACGCGCGGACTTTTGGGCGTGCCGATGCCGCTCGTCGGACAGCTCGTGCCGTTCCCTGCGTGGACGACGCTGTGGCACCAGTTCGTCTCGTCGTGGCAGCCGGCCGGCACCGGCTCTCACGATCCTTCGTCGCCCGCCTACGGCTTCCTCGCGCTCGCAGGGACCGTCCTCTTCGGTCGGAGCGGCTTGCTCCAACAGGTCGTCGTGCTCGGCTGCCTCCCGCTCGGAGCGTGGGGGGCGTCGCGGCTCC
>DAIRCY010000032.1:0-6509 GCA_036796435.1 Acidimicrobiales bacterium | reverse complement strand
GCCCTTCGGGTCCGCACGAGCTCGCCTCGTGGCGACGATCGCCTACCTCGCGCTGCCCCTGGCGGTGGACGCGCTCGCGCGGGGCCGGTGGGACGGGCTCGTGGCTTACGCCGCGACGCCGTGGGTCGTCCTGCAGATCGCGCGCGCGACGGGGTTGGAGCCCTTCGGCACTTCGAGTGTCGCCCGTGCCGATGGCAACGCCGACGGCGGCACGGCGACGCCGCGGTGGCGCGAGACCCTTGCGGGCCGCGTGCTCGCGCTGGGGGCGATCGAGGCGATCGCCGTGTCGTTCTCACCGGCGATGGCGGTCGTGGTGCTGCTCTGCGGGCTCGGCATCGCAGGCGGGTCCCTCGTCGCCGGCGGTGCGCGTCGTGCAGGCCGGGCAGTGGCCGCTGCTGTGGGGGGCACCCTCGTCGGCGCGGTGCTGTGCGCGCCGTGGGTGGTCGGCACGTTGTTGTCGGGTCGCAGCGCGCTCGGCACGCTGGGCCTGACGACAGCCAACTCGGTCGCCGGCTGGGGTGGGCTGCTCCGCATGGCGGTCGGTCCCGTCGGCGGCTCAGCGCTCTCGTGGCTCCTGCCAGCGGCGGGGCTCCCCGCCTTGCTCGTCGCGCGCGGCGCGCGGTGGGGATGGGCGGTCCGGCTCTGGGCGGTCGCCGTCCCTGCCTGGTTCCTCGCGCTCGTCGCAGCGAAGGGATGGGCCGTCCCCTTCGCCCCGTCGGTCGACGTCCTTCTGGCGCCCGCAGCCCTCGCAGTGGCGGCCTGCGTCGCCCTCGGCGTCGCGGCGTTCGAGACCGATCTCGCCGGCTTCGGGTTCGGCTGGCGTCAGGGGCTGGCGGTGCTTTCCGCAGGGGCGATCGCCGCGGGCGTCCTGCCGTTCGTGGCCGAGGCCGCAGACGGCAGGTGGGGGCTGCCGGCGCCGGGCTACGAGGCGGCCGCGGGACTCCCGCCGGTCCGGCCGGCCTCACCCGGCTACCGGGTCCTGTGGCTCGGCGCACCAGGGGCGCTCCCCGGCGGCGGGTGGTCGATCGGGCCGGGCCTCGCCTATGCCACCTCGACGGACGGCACCCCCACGCTCGTCGGCCTGTGGCCGCCTGCGTCGCCGGGACCGGCGCGCGGCCTCGCCGCTCCTGTGCGTGTCGCGATGCGAGGCGAGACCGTCGAGCTCGGCCGAGCGCTGGCGGCCGGCCGGGTGAGATACGTCGTGGTCGTGACAGGGCTCGCCCCGCGCCCCCCGGGGTCCGCGGCGACAGCGACCTTCCACGCACCGCGCGGCCTGGTCGCCTCGCTCGCCCGCCAACAGGACCTCCGGACAATGGCGGTCAGCCCGGGCGGCATCGCGGTCTTCGACAACACGTCGTTCACTTCGGGCACGGTTGCGCCGGTGCTCGCGGCCTCGGGTGGCGGCCCCGCGAAGGTGCTCGCGCCCCTCGGTGCCGCCGGCGAGCTCCTCGTGTGGGTGATCGTCGCCGCGGCGCTGCTGGGCCGCCGTCGCTGGCTCGACTGGTGGCGGGAGCCCCTCGCACGGGCGCGCAGGCGGCGGCGCGAGCGTCGCCGCCGTGTCGTCGACGTGCGTATCTCGACCGTCGCAGGCCACCTCGCGCCAGATGCCGCAGGTGGCGCGCTCGGCGTGTCCGAGCTGGTGGGTGCATCCGCGGGGCCGGACGGCGTCGGCGTTGCGGGTGCTGATCCCGGCGCAGCGCCGGAAGGGGATGACCGATGACGGTCGCCTCCGGCCACCGCGCCGCGCGCAGGCGGGACGGTCGCGGTCGTCGGCTTCTCGCCCTCTTGGCCGTCGCCGCCGCGGTAGCGGGCGGCGGAGTCCTGGCACGAGTCGCGCCGCGCCCTTCGCCGGCCACGGCGTTGCAGCCTGGCGCGCTCGCAGCGGAGGCAGCTCCCGTGGCTTCGACGTCCTCCGCCTGGTACTGCCCCGGGGGCCCCGGGGAGGCCGCCGGGACGACGCACATCCTCCTCGCCAACGCGGCCGCGCGTTCGGTGCGGGCGGACGTGACGGTGGTGGACGAGCGCGACGTCAGGCGCCACGTGGTGCTCCGGATCGGCGCCCACGCCGAGGCGGACGTGGTGCCCGGCGCTCTTGTCCACGGGGCGTGGCTGGCGAGCAGGGTGCTCGTCGCCGGGGGCGCCGTGACCGCGACCGAGCTCGTCGATGGACGCGCCGGGCGCGCGGTGTCCGCGTGCGCGTCCGAGGTCTCGCCGCGCTGGTACTTCGCCGACGGCTCGACGCGGGCGGGTGGCACGCTCAACGTCGCGCTCTTCGATCCCACGCCGAACCTCGCGGTCGTCGATCTGTCGTTCGCCACCGCGTCCGGCTTCACAGCGCCCGCGCCCTTCCAGGGGGTCGTGGTCAAGCCGTGGACGATGCGGGTGCTGACAGTCGGCGCCTACGTCCAGAACCAGGGTGTCGTGGCGACGGTGGTCTCCGCCCGCTCCGGCGCCGTCGTCGCCGGCGAGCTCCAGCTGTACGGACCCGGCGGAAGGGACGGCATCGCGCTCACGCTGGGCGCGCCGGCGGTATCGCGCAAATGGGACCTCCCGAGCCTCGAGAACCAGTCCGGAGGCGCCGCCATCCTGTCGGTGTTCAACCCCACCTCGAAGAGCCAACAGGTCGTCGTCGGAGCGCGCCTTCCTGCCGGACCGGTCGAGCCGTTCTCCGAAGCGCTCGCCCCCGACAGCGTCTGGACCTTGCCGACGAGCGCGCAACCGCGGATCGCCACCCAACTGCCCTACACGGTCGACGTGCGCGCGGCGGGTCCAGGGGTGGTCGTCGCCGAAGCGTCGGCGGGCGGCCCGCTCGCCCCGGCGTCGCTCCGTCCATGGGCCGCAGCCGTCACCGTGAGCGGGATCGAGACGAGCGCGCCGCGCCGATGGCTCGTGGGGACCGTCCCGCGGACCCGCGCGCAGAAGGCAACCGCGGCCGTCGTGACAGCGCGGGTGAGCTCGAGCCTCGGATCGCCGTCCGATCTGGTCGTGCAGAACCCGAGCCGGGGGCGCGCACGGATCCTCGTGATCTGGTGGTCGGTGTCGGGGGCGCGACATGTCCGACGGGTGCGGGTGACAGCCTTCTCGCGCGCCACGGTCGCAGTGCCGAGGACCCCTGCCGTGGTGCAGGCGGACGGTCCCGTCGCGGTCATGGGAGACGAGCCCCTCGCGGGGGTGGTCGGTGTGGACGGGGTGCCGGCAGTGCCCCTGCGCTGAGAAGGCCGAGGTCGCTCAGGCCGAGGTCGCTCAGGACGAGGGCGCTCAGGCCGAGGGCATCGAGCGAGACGCCGCCTATCGGCTGCCGGACGAATCGTCGCGGCTCGGGGGTCCGTCGCCCTGCGCGGGCGGAGCGGGCGGAGGAGGTGGTGGAGGCGGTGGCCAGCCTTGCTGCCACTGGCCCGGGGGCGGAGGCGGCTGCGCAGGAGGCACCCACCCCGGACCGTGCTGCCATGAGGGCGGCCAGTCAGGGGCCGCCGGCTGTGGCGGAGCGCCGTGCACGGGAGCCGACGCCGGGGTGCGGTCGCGGACGGAGACGGTGTCTGCGTCGGGACCTCCGGCTGGGAGGGCGGCCCGATCGTGGCCGTTCTGCGAGCCGGCGCCGTTCGGGCCGGCCCCGTTGGAGCCGTTCGAACGCTGCGCGTCGAACTGGATCGTCTTGGCCTTGCGGCCCTCGGTGTGCACCGGGTGACCGAACGCCTCGTCGACGAGGCGGCTCACCTCGGCCCCGTCGATGCTCTCCTGCTCGAGCAGGGCCTGGGCCACCTTGTCCAGGCCGCCTCGGTGGCGCGTGAGGAGCTCCATCGCCCGCTCTTCTTGCGTGCGCAGGATCCGCTCCACCTCGTCGTCGATGACCCGGCTCGTGTCCTCGGAGTAGTCGCGGGTGTGCATGAGGTCCTCGCCCAAGAAGACCTGCCCCTGGGACCCCCAGGCCATCGGCCCGATCTCTTCGCTCATGCCCCACTCGCGCACCATCTTGCGGGCGAGCTCGGTGTTGCCCACGAGGTCGTTCGCCGCGCCCGTCGAGAGGTCGCCGTAGACGAGCATCTCGGCGACGCGCCCGCCCATGCGCACGCAGAGCGCGTCCTCGATGTCGCTGCGCGGGTGGATGTGGCGCTCCTCGACGGGGAGCTGCATCGTCACGCCGAGGGCCATGCCGGTCGGCAGGATCGTCACCTTGTGCACCGGGTCGGCGTTCTCGAGGACGTAGGCGAGCACCGCGTGGCCGCCCTCGTGGTAGGCGACCCGCTCCTTCTCCTCGTCGGAGAGGACGAGGCTCTCACGGCGCTGACCCATGAGCACCCGGTCGCGCGCGGATTCGAAGTCGGTCATCTCGATCGTGCCGCTGCCACGGCGCACCGCATGGAGGGCGGCCTCGTTCACCAGGTTGGCCAGGTCGGCGCCGCTCATACCCGGGGTGCCCCGAGCCACCAGATCGAGGTCGACGTCGGGGCCGATCCGCTTTCCCCGGCAGTGGACCTGCAGGATGGGCAGACGCTCGTCGAGGTCCGGGAGGGGGACCACGATCTGACGGTCGAAGCGGCCGGGCCGCAACAGCGCGGGGTCCAAGATGTCCGGGCGGTTGGTCGCTGCGATGATGACGACCCCCTCCGCGGGGTCGAAGCCGTCCATCTCGCTCAGCATCTGGTTGAGCGTCTGCTCGCGCTCGTCGTGGCCGCCGCCGAGCCCGGCACCGCGCTTGCGGCCGATCGAGTCGATCTCGTCGACGAAGATGATCGCCGGCGCCTGCTTGCGCGCCGTCTGGAACAGGTCGCGCACACGGCTCGCTCCGACGCCCACGAACATCTCCATGAAGTCCGAGCCGCTGACCGAGAGGAACGGGACCCCCGCTTCTCCGGCGACCGCGCGGGCGAGAAGGGTCTTGCCGGTCCCGGGCGGCCCGACGAGGAGCACGCCCTTGGGGATCTTCGCCCCGATGTCCCGGAACCGCCCCGGGGTCCTCAGGAAGTCGACGACCTCGCTGATCTCCTGCTTGACACCGTTGTAGCCGGCGACGTCCTGGAACGTGGTGGTCGGTCGGTCGCTGCTGAACAGCCGCGCCTTGGAGCGCCCAATGGACATGATCCCCGACATCTGCCCGCGCGCCTGCCGGCTTATGAACAGCATCAGCAGCACTGCGATGCCCACGAAGAGGATGTAGGGAAGCAGGGCGCCCAAAAGGTTCGTCGGGGGGTTCGAGTAGTCGACCGAGACCCCGTCCCTTCGCATCATGGCAACTGTCGTCTGGCTGGCCGGGTGGGGCCCGGTGACCGTGTAGGCCGCCCCTGTCGCGAGACGGCCCGTGATCACCCCCGTTGTGTTGTCGACTGTGGCCGTCCTGACGTCCCTCGCCTTCACCGTGGCGAGGTACTTCGAGTACGTCAGCTGCTTTGCCGAGCTGTGCGGCAGGAGCGACGGCACCACGAAGATCCCGATGACCGCCAGGAGAAGGACTGCCCAGATCCATCGCCAGTTCTGGTCCGGACCCTGGCCCGAGCGCGGCGGCGAGTTGTCGGGCCTTTGCTGACTCACCGGACCATGCTATGCGGCACCTGGTCCGGCCGGTGACCGGGGGCTGCACGCCTCGTCATCAGGGCAGGCGCATGGAGGGCGCCTGACGCGCAACCGCTGCGATGCGGGGCGGCGATAACGTGGCTCGATGGCCGGCGACGGCGAGACCGAGCACGGCTCGGCTGTGCCGAACCCGGTGCCACCGGTCCCGTCGGACGAACGAGGCTCGTCCTGCTCCCCGCCAGTTCGCGTGGCGTCGTCGTCTCCTGAACCGTCCTCACCGTCCAGTGCTTTCCCGAAGGGCTCATCTACACCTCCACCTCCCCCGTACCCACCTCCCCCGTACCCACCTCCCCCGTACCCGCCGCCGGGGTACCCCGCGTACCCGCCGCCCCCGCCGCCCGGGTATCCCGCGTGGCACGGTCCGTCCCCGAGCTGGCCGGGGCCACCCCCCGACCCCGCAGCCCGGTTCCTCGACCGGCCGGTTACACCTCCAGCGACCAAACGAGCCGCATGGTTCTGGATCCTCATGGGACTCGTCGGGTTCGCCGTCGGCCAGATCGTCGGCGGCGTCTTGGTCGCGGTCGCCGCCGCTCTGGCGGGGGAGAGCGGACAGCTGTCGAAGTTCTCGACGATGGCCGCCCCTCCCGAGTGGTACGTCGGCACGTCGCTCGTCGGCATATGGATCGGGTTCTTCCTCGGCCCGTGGATCGCGAGCAAGGTCCGCGGCACCGGCAGGTTCTTGCGGGATCTCGGCGTCCGGTTCAAGCTCGTGGACCTTGCCGGGATCCCGCTCGGCCTGGTCGGCCATCTGGTGCTCCCGGTGGCCAGCCTGTCGATCCAGTCGATCGCAGGCTGGAGCCGCTACATGCGCTCCTCGATGCTCGAGGTCCTGCACCAGGACTACATCCGGACCGCCCGCGCCAAGGGCCTCTCCGGCTCGCGGGTCGTTTCACGGCACGCCCTGCGCAACGCCCTCATTCCGATCGTGACCCTCCTGGGCC
>DAIRCY010000031.1:20677-27175 GCA_036796435.1 Acidimicrobiales bacterium | reverse complement strand
GGCGCGCGCGTCCCGCGCGGCGCGGGCGTCCCGCGCGGCGCGCGCGTTCCGCGCGGCGCGCGCGATGCGCGCGACCCCTCCCTGCGCAGCTCGCACCGCGGCGAGCCGTTCGGCCCGCAGGGCCGCCTCTTCCTCGTCGGGGAGCGTCTCGAGCTCCCCGCCGGTCGCCCAGGACAAGAGGAGGTCCGCGAGCGCCGGGTTGCGTGCGAGGACGGGGCCGTGGAGGTAGGTGCCGACGACCCTCCCGGCTCGCGCTCCCTCGGTGCCATCGCCGTTGCCCACACCTGCCGCGACGCGCCCGAGAGGTGTCACGCCCACTCCGAGCGTCGTGAGGCCGCCATGGTTCTCGAACCCCGTGAGCAGCGGGAGAGTGCCGTCGAGCGGCTCGGCCAGGATCTCCCCCACCGCCCGGCGCCCCGTGCCCTTGGCGGTCGACACGTCGAGCAGCCCGACCCCGAGAAGGGGTCGTCCGTCCGATGCCGCGAAGGTGGTCCCGACGATCTGGTAGCCGGCGCAGACCGCCAGCACCGCCGCCCCCCGCCCGACGGCACGCACGAGCGCGGCATCCTCGCGCAGGCGCGCAGCCGACGCGGCCTGAGCCGCGTCTTCGCCCCCGCCGAGGCAGTAGATGTCCCCGGACGGGAGCGGCGCGTCGGACCTCGCCTCGACCAGTTCGGCGTCGATGCCGCGCCAGCAGGCGCGCTGGGTGAGGACGATGCCGTTGCCCCCGTCGCCGTAGGTGCCGAGGAGGTCCGGGTGGACGACGACGACGGTCAGGCTCACGCGCCAGCCCTCCGCCCCGCGGGCGAGACGGACGCCCGAGAAGTCAGGTCCGTGAACGCCGTGTAGTTGCCGACGAAGTCGACGTCGACGCCGCCGTCCGCGCTCGCGCCGCGCGCCGCGTGCATCTTCGCCGCCCGCACCGCCGCAACTTCGTCGCTCACCGTTCGGTGCGGAACGTCTGCATAGTGGAGGCGGACGGAGAGGTCGCGGCACCGCTCCCCCGTCGCGACGACGGTCCTTCCGCGGAGCCGCTCGAACGGCACGTCCCAGAGCCACGAGGGGTCCCTGCCGTCTGCGACGCGCGCGTTGATCCCGACCACCACGGGGCGGTCGCCCGGGCACACGAGGTCAAGCAGCTCGTGCCAGCCCGCCGGGTTCTTGGCCAGCATCACCCGTGCGGTGCAGCCGCCGACCTCGACGACGGAGAACCGGCCGGCGACGGCGTCCACCGTCGCGATGCGCCGGAGGGCGTCCTCCCACTCGACGCCCATCGCCGCTGCCGCGGTGGCGGCCATGACGGCGTTGGCGCGGTTGAAGCGACCGGGGAGGGCGAGCACGAGCGGGAACCTCCGCCCGTCGGCGAGCACGATCTCGACCGCGTCCCCCCACTCCTCACCCGCGGGCTCGGCGCCCTCGAGCCCGACGTGCAGGCGGGGGCGGGCGAAACCGCAGGTGCACGCCCAGCCCGACCGCTCGTCGTGCCCCGCGGCGCCAGCGCCGTCGCCGTCCTCCCTCGACGCGAACTCGATCCGCCCTTCGCAGGCGGGGCAGCCCACGGCGTCTTCACGCCACGACAATCCCGCTCCCACCCAGATGCGCTTCTTCGCCGCCGAGGCCGCCCAGGTGACGAGCGGGTCGTCCGCGTTGGCGACAGCGGTCGTCTCGGGTGAGGCGGCGAGCGCCGCGCGCCACTTGTTCGCCACCATCCGGACCTCGTTGGTGCGGTCGAGCTGGTCTCGTGAGAGGTTGAGCAGGACGACGACTTCGGGGCGGAGCGATCCGACGAGACGAGGCAGGTAGCCCTCGTCCACCTCGAGCACGGCGGGGACGCCCGGCGCGGCGGTCGCGAGCGCCGTGACGTGCCCGGTCGGCATGTTCGAGCCGGTGGCGTTGGTTGCCGCGCGCCCGAGGAGCCCCTCGAGGCCGACCGCGAGCAGCCGGGTGGTGGTCGTCTTTCCGTTGGTGCCGCTCACCAAGGCGACGCGTCGTCCCGCCGCGAGATGCTCGAGCAGCTGCGGGTCGATCGCGAGGCCTGCGTGCCCGCCGGCGACGGTGCCGCTCCCGGTGCCGAAACGACGCGACAGCGCGTTCACGGTGCGCGTCGCCGTGACGGCGGCCCGTGAGCGGGCGGACAACCGCCCTGCCGTCCCGCCGGCCTCCTGTCGCCGGCCCGCCGTCACTCCGGTCGCCGTCCCGCCGGGTAGGTCCGCGCGAGCTCTTCGGCGGTCGGCTGCCGGCGCACGCGCCCTTCGGGCGGGAGCAACGCCGAGATGGCAGCCATCACAACTGCGGTGTCCGCCTTCGCGTCGTCGAGGCCGAGCACGATGGGCTTTCCCACCCGGACGCGCACGGTCGGGGGATGCAGGACCCCGGCGAACTGCGGGATCCGCGAGCTGCGCGGCCACACGGCCTCGGTCCCCCAGATCCCGACTGGGACCACGGGCGCGCCGGTGGACGCGGCGAGGCGTGCGGTGCCGGTCTTGCCGTGCAGGACCGGGTCGAAGAAGGCAGCGCCCCGCGGGATGGTCCCCTGCGGCAGCACGATCACCGCCTCACCCGCGCGCAGGGCGGCCTCCGCACGGCTCCGCGCCTCGCGTGATGCGCCGGCGTCGTCACGGTCGACGGGGATCCCGCCGAGGGCGCGCGTGAGCCAGCCCACGACCGGCAGGTCGAAGAGCTCCCTCTTCGCGAGGAATCGGACCGGGCGCCCGAGGCGCGCGGCGACGAGCGCGATCGCCGCGACGTCGAAGTAGCTGCGATGGTTCGCCGCGATCAACACGGGTCCCCGGCGAGGCACGTGTTCCACCCCGTCGATGTCGAAGCGCGCGTAAGGGAAGAGCTCCGTCCTGACCCACGGCCGGATGAGGTGATAGGGCTCGAGCCCGAGCACGGACGGGACGCCGGGGGGACGGTCCCAGTGCTCGATCGGCCAGCGACGCGCGGTGGCGACCGCGGCGAGCGTCGCGTCTGGGTTCACGGCGTGCGGGTGGCCGACGCTCCCGAGGAGCGGGAGGTCGAAGCCGCTGTCGGAGCAGGCATGGCTCGCGGCAAGGTCCACGCCCGCCTCCCCCGCCCACTCTCGGACCGCGAGCAGCTTGCCGATCCCCCAGACGAAATGCCCCCCGAGCCGGCCCGTGTACCGCCCGTCGTGCACCTGGTACCGGGTGCCGACGACGTCGTCGAAACCGAGCGACTCGGCGAAGGGGGCGATCATGTCCACCGGCGTCGTCGTGGCGAGCACCAGGCGATGGCCCGCGCGCCGGTACTCGGCGAGGATGCCCGGCGCGTACGGGGCCATGAGCTCGAGGAGTCCCGGAACGGCCTGCTCCCCGGCCTCCTTCACCGCCCCCTGCGACCAGCCCCGCGCGGCGATCGCCGCGGCGCGGGCGAGGGCCATCGCCGGCACGCTCTCGCCGAAGCGGTCGTACAGGGTGTAGAGCAGTGCGTTTCCCGGGAGGGACCGCGCGATGCCCTGGGCCTGGAGGGCCGCGTGGAGCACCTGGCCGCTCGCACGGCGGAGCAAGGTCCGGTCGAGGTCGACGAAGACCGCGCGTGGAGAAGAGCTCCTGACCACGCCGGGAGGTTACCGACTGCCGCCGGCCCCGCACCTCCCCCCGACGCGACGAAGGGACCGCCGGGGGGGAGGCGGTCCCTTCGCATGACCAGCCAGGAACGGAGGGGGGGATCCCGCTTCCCTGAGGTCTTCGCCCATTGTGGGGGGTGGCGAGTGATCTGTCAAGCAGCTTTATGAGATGTTTATGATCGCTGTTTCAGATAGGCTCCATCGACAGAACCGGCGAGCAGCTAGCCCGCGAGGACGGGTGTCGCCTGCGAGAGCCGGCCGGAAGGGAGCGGACGTGGACCTGCGGCACCTCCAGGCGCTCGTCGGCATCGCCGACACCGGGAGCTTCTCTGCCGCCGCGGCGGCCCTCGGCACCGTCCAGTCGAACGTCTCGGCGCACGTCGCGCGGCTCGAGCGCGAGCTCGAGGTCCCCCTCGTCGACCGCTCCACCGGACGGCTCACCGAAGAAGGGGACGTCGTCGTCACGCGAGCCCGGCGGATGATCGCCGAGCTCGACGCCATGGTGGCTGACGTGGTGGCGATGCGCCACGAGGTACGCGGCAGGGTCCGGCTCGGGATGATCGGGACGACCGGGCGCTGGCTCGTCCCGCGGCTGTTCGACGCCTTGCGCACGCGCCACCCCCAGATCCGGCTCACCGTCACCGACGGCACCAACACGACGTTGGAGGCGCAGCTCGCCTCGGATCAGCTCGACGTGGCGGCGGTGACCCTCCCGGTCCACCACGACGAGCTCACGACCTCCCCGCTCTTCGAGGAGGATCTCGTCCTCGTCGTGCCGGCGACCCACCCGCTCTCCCGTACCGACGGGCCCCTCCTCCTCGAGCACCTGGCCGACCTCGAGCTGCTGCTGCCTGCACCCGGCACGGCGCTGCGCGAGGAGATGGACGCCGCGGCGAGGGGCGCAGGCGTCGAACTGCGCCCGTCGATGGAGCTCGACGGGCTGCGCATGATCGCCTCGCTCACCTTCGACGGGCACGGTCCGTCCATCCTCCCGGCAAGCGCCGTCCCTGCGCACCTGCGGACGGAGTTCAGGCTCCTCTCCATCGTGGGTCTCCCGCCGAGGCGGGTCGGCATCGCGTTGCATCTGCGCGGCGCCCCCTCCGCCCCCACCCGCGTGGTCATCGAGCTCCTCCATGCGATCGTCCGCGACCCGGCGGTGACGCCGGCCGGCCTCCACCCCGAACCGGCTCAGTCCGCCCTTCCCGGGCGCAGGTAGGGTCGGGCCCGTGGACGGCCCCGTCGACGACACCCTCCTCGCACAGGTCACCGACGCCGCCCTTGGCGCCGCCAGCGAGGCGGGCGCGTCGCACGCCGCGGTGAGGGTGGAGCGCGTGCGGACCCAGGTCGTGGTCCTGCGCGACGGCAGGGTCGAGACCGCCATCGACGACACCGAGATCGGCACGGGAGTGCAGCTCGTGCGATCGGGCTCCTTCGGCTTCGCAGGCAGCGTCGCCGTCGGCGCGGAACCGGCGGCGGAGATCGTCCGCGAGGCCCTCGAAGCGGCCCGGGTGACGAAGGCGGCGCGCCCCCATCCGCTGGTGGTCGCCGACGAGCCGGGACACGGCCGGGTCGAGTGGTCGTCCCCGTTCCGGCGCGACCCCGTCGACGTCGCCTTGTCGGACAAGGTCGACCTGCTCGCCGAGTGGAGCCGGAGGCTGTTGGGCTCCGCGGGCGTCGACCACGTGACGGCCTACGTGATGGCGGTGCACGAGGACAAGTACTTCGCCGACCTCTCGGGGACGATCGCCCTCCAGCGCCGGGTGCGCATCCATCCCCAGGTCGAGGCCCTCTCGGTGACCGACGAGGGCGACTTCGAGGAGATGCGCACGGTCGCACCCCCGGTCGGCCGCGGCTGGGAGTACGTCGAAGGTGAGGGCTGGGACTTCGACGCCGAACTCGCGCAGCTGCCCGAGCTGCTGGCGGAGAAGCTGCGGGCGCCCACTGTCGAGTCGGGGACCTACGACCTCGTCGTCGACCCGACGAACCTGTGGCTCACCATCCACGAGTCCATCGGCCACGCGACCGAGCTCGACCGCGCGATGGGCTACGAGGCGGCGTTCGCCGGGACCTCGTTCGCGACGCCCGACGGGCTCGGCGTCCTGCGCTACGGCTCGCCGGTGATGCACGTCGTCGGCGACCGGACCACCGAGCACGGCCTCGCCACCGTCGCCGTCGACGACGAGGGTGTCGAGGCGCAGTCCTTCGACATCGTCCGCGACGGCGTCCTCGCCGGCTACCAGCTCGACCGGGCGATCGCCGCGTCTCAGGGGCTCGGCCGGTCGAACGGGTGCGCCTTCGCCGACTCGCCTCTCCACGTGCCGATCCAGCGGATGGCGAACGTGTCGCTCCAACCGGCGCCCGGCGACGGGCCCTCGACCGACGAGCTCGTCGCGGGCGTCGACCGCGGCATCTACATCGTCGGGGACAAGAGCTGGTCCATCGACATGCAGCGCTACAACTTCCAGTTCACCGGTCAGCGGTTCTACGCCATCCGGGACGGGCGGCTGGCGGGGCAGCTGCGCGACGTCGCGTACCAGGCGACGACGACCGACTTCTGGGGCGCGATGGAGGCCGTGGGCGGGCGACAGACCTATCTTCTCGGCGGGGCTTTCAACTGCGGGAAGGGACAGCCCGAGCAGGTCGCGCCGGTGAGCCACGGCTGCCCCTCGGTGCTCGTCCGCGCGGTGCGGGTGCTCAACACGAAGCAGGAGTCGGGCGGGTGAGCAGGAGCGGGCTGCCGCACCCGGCGCACGTCGCCGAGCGCATCGTGCAAGCGGCCGCTCGCCCGTGCGTCGCCATCGTGGAGGACAGCCACGAGGCCGACGTGCGGTTCGCCAACAACACGGTCACCACCGACGGCGTCCGGGCCGACCGGCGGGTAGTTGACCGTCAGGGTCGCCGCACCGGGATCG
>DAIRCY010000031.1:3166-20667 GCA_036796435.1 Acidimicrobiales bacterium | reverse complement strand
GGGTGACGGTCGTCCTGGCCGACGTCCCCGACGACCTCGGACCCGGACGCGCCGGCATCGCGCGCCGCAGCGGCGACGTCGACGTCGACGCGCTGGTCGCCGAGGCGGCCGCGGCGCTCGGTCCCGCCGACGACGCCGCGCCGCTCCTCGATGGGGCGACGGACGACGACTTCGAAGCCGACGCCGCGATCACCGGCATGGACCGGCTGGGGCCCCTCGTCCGGAGCCTCGCAGGGGCGCTCTCGCGCGCAGAGGGCGCAGACCTCTTGCTCGCGGGCTACGCCGAGCACCGGGTGAGCACCACCTACCTGGCCTCGTCGACGGGGCTGCGGCGCCGCCACGTCCAGCCGACCGGCTCGGTCGAGCTCGTGGGCCGAAGGGACGGGGCCTCTGCATGGGCGGGCACGGGCAGCGCGGACTTCCTCGACGTGGAGCTCGAGGGGCTCGAAGAAACGGTCCGACGCGGACTCGCCTGGTCCGCGCGCCGGATCGACGTCGACCCGGGGCGCCACCGGGTGATCCTGCCGCCGAGCGCCGTGGCCGACCTCATGATGTACCTGGTCGACGCTGCGAGCGGGCGGGAGTCGGAGGAGGGACGGACGGTCTTTTCGAAGCCGGGCGGCGGCACGCGGGTCGGCGAGCCGCTCAGCCCGCTCGGCTTCGAGCTGTGGAGCGACCCGGCCCAACCGGGGATCGAGTGCACGCCCTTCCTCGCCACGAGCGTCTCTTCGGCCGACGTCTCGGTGTTCGACAACGGTCTCGAGCTCGGCCGCACGGACTGGGTCCGCGAGGGGCGACTCGCGCGGCTGCGCTTCCACCGGGCGGGGGCCCGGCGGTCGGGCACTGCGCCGACGGCGCCGATCGACAACCTCTCGCTCGCGCTCCCGGGGGGCGCGGGCTCTCTCGAGGACCTCGTGGCCACGACCGACCACGGCCTGCTGCTCACCTGCCTGTGGTACATCCGGGAGGTCGACCCGAAGACGCTGCTGTTGACCGGGCTCACGAGGGACGGCGTCTACGTGGTCGAGGACGGACGGGTGGTCGGCGCGACCAGCAACTTCCGCTTCAACGAGAGCCCGGTCGACGTCCTGGCCCGGGCGACGCAGGCGACCGCCACCGTGCGGACCTACGGGCGCGAGGGGGGGTCGTGGCTCAACCGCACGGCCATGCCGGCCCTCTGCGTGCCCGACTGGAACATGTCCACCGCGAGCCAGGCGGTCTGATCGGGTCCTGCAGCCGCACCGCCGGCAACCGGCGATAGCGTCCACGAGGTGACACGCGCCGCCGCGCATGGGCTGTGGGAAGACGACGTCCTTCCCGCGCTCTCGAGCTACGCCGCCATCCCCTGCCTCTCCCCCGATTTCGACGCGGACTGGGAGGGGTCGGGCCACCTCGCGAGGGCCGCGTCGCTCCTGGCGCAGTGGGCGGAAGCGAGGCCCGTCGAGGGATTGCACGTGGAGGTGTGCGCTCCGCCGGGACGGACCCCGCTTCTCCTCGTGGACGCCCCGGCCACCTCCCGGGCGGCCGCCGACGGAGCCGGCACGGTGCTCGTGTACGGCCACTTCGACAAGCAGCCTCCCCTCGGTGACTGGCGTGAGGGGCTCGGACCCTTCAGCCCCGTGCGCGAGGGCGACCGCCTCTACGGCAGAGGCACCGCCGACGACGGCTATGCGCTCTTCGCGGCGCTGGGCGCGCTCGAGCTGCTCGATGCCGCAGCGATCCCCCGCCCGCGTGTCGTCGTCCTCGCCGAGGCGAGCGAGGAGAGCGGGAGTCCCGACCTCGCCGCACACCTGAGCGACGTGGGCGACCGCCTCGGGGAGCCCGCGCTCGTCGTGTGCCTCGACTCGGGCTGCCAGAGCTACGACCGGCTGTGGCTGACCAGCTCTTTGCGGGGAAACCTCGTTGCGACCGTCTCGGTGCAGGTGCTCACCGAAGGCGTCCACAGCGGGAGCGCCGGCGGCATCGTGCCGACATCCTTCCGCCTGCTCCGCCTGCTGCTCGACCGGCTGGAGGACCCCTGGACCGGCGAGGTCCGCCTCGCGGCGCTCCACGCCGGGCGGGACGGGGGGTCGGGGGCCGCCGAGCCCGAGCCCGCGGGATGGGATCCGCACGAGGTGTTCCCGACGGTCCCCGGGCTGGAGCTCGAAGGGGATTCCGATGGCGACCGGCTCGCGCGCCGCTCGTGGGGGCCGGCGCTCGCGGTGACCGGGATGGACGGGATCCCCTCGGTGCGCGACGGGGGCAACGTGCTGCGCCCGTTCACCAAGGCGAAGATCTCGTTGCGGCTCCCGCCCACGGTCGACGCGACCAAAGCCCGAGAGGCGGTCGAAGAGGCGCTTCTCGCCGAGCCGCCCTGCGGCGCGAAGGTCCGCGTCCACTTCGATGCGCCGGCCACAGGCTGGGCCGCGCCGCCGCTCGAGACCTGGGTGGAAGAGGCGTTCACCCGGGCGTCCGAGGAGCTGTTCGGCAAGCCCCCGGGGACCCTCGGCGAGGGCGGGACCATTCCGTTCCTCGCGATGCTCGGGGAACGGTACCCGGGGGTCCCGCTGGTCGCGACCGGCGTGCTCGGACCGGGGAGCAATGCGCACGGGCCGAACGAGTTCCTCCACCTCCCGATGGCCGAGGCGGTGACCGTCGCAACCGCGCGCCTCGTCGAGGCAGCCGGCGGCCGGGCCGCGCTCCGGTGACGGGGCGCGACGCGGCGGGATCGCCGTTCGATCCCCCGATGCAGGCGGTCCGCAGGGCAGTCGAGATCGCGCTCGAGGAGGACTGCATGCCGCTCGGCGACCTCACGGCCACGCTGGTCGGCGACTCCGAGCAGACGACGGCCGCGATCGTCGCCCGCGCGCCGGGCGTCGTCGCGGGGCGACTGTGTGCGATCGAGACGTTCCGCCAGGTCGATCCCACGATCGAGGTCGAGTGGCTCGCGCCCGACGGCACCGCGCTCGGCGCGGGTGAGGTCGTCGCGCGCGTCGTTGGACCTCTTCGGTCGATCCTCACTGCCGAGCGGACCGCCCTCAACTTCCTCTGCCATCTCTCAGGGGTCGCGACCGCGACGCGGCGGGTCGTCGACGCCGTCGAGAAGGCCAACCCCGAGACGAAGGTGCTGGACACCCGAAAGACGTTCCCTGGGCTCCGCGCCCTGCAGAAAGCCGCGGTGCGGGCAGGCGGAGGCCGGAACCACCGCGGATCCTTGTCCGACGGCGTCCTGCTCAAGGACAACCACCTCGGCACCCTCTCGATCACCGATGCGGTGGCCCGCGCCCGCGACCGCTTTCCGATGCGCATGGTGGAAGTCGAGTGCGACCACGTCGGACAGGCCATCGAAGCAGCGTCGGCCGGCGCGCACGTCGTGATGCTCGACAACATGACCCCCGAAGAGGTCAGCGCCGCGGTGCGGGCGCTGCGCGACGCCGGAGCCGCCGTCCTCGTGGAGGTCTCGGGTGGCGTCACCGAAGACAGCGCGCCCGCGTTCGCCGCCGCCGGCGCCGAAATGGTCTCGCTCGGCGCGCTGACGCACTCGGCTGCCTCGCTCGACATCGGGCTCGACCTCGACACGGCGCGCCGTGGCTGAACAGGGCGCTCGCACCCGGCCCGGCGACCCGCGCGAGAACCTGCGCAGCCAGCTCGACGTGTCCGAGCTGCTGGCCATCGAGCGCGCCGCGACGCAAGTCGTCCAGCCCGTCGCGAGGTTGTGGCACGACCTCGTCTCCGCCACCGACACGATGGTCACGCCGCGATCGCTCGACTCTGCGCTTCGCGACACCCTCGCCACGATGAGCCGACTCCTCTCGGTGAACAGCCTCGCGATCCTTCTCGCCAACGAAGCCGGCGACGAGCTCGTGGCTCGCGCCGCGATCGGTCTCGGCGAGGAGCTCTCGGTCGGCATGGGGATCCAGAGGGGCGAGGGGATGTCGGGTCAGGTCCTCGAGACGCACGCTCCCCTCGTCGTCGGCGACCTCTCGAAGATCCACGTCGTCAACCCGGTCCTGCGAGACAGCGGGCTGCGTTCTGTGGTTGCCGTTCCCATGATGAGCGGGGAGGCCGCGATCGGGGTCATGTGGGCGGCGAGCTACGAGCAGGACCGGTTCACGATCGCCGACGCGGAGCTCCTCCAGGTCGTGGCCGACCGCCTCTCCGCCGCGCTCGACCGTCTCCGCATCTTCGAACGCGAGCGCGAGGCGCGATGGGAGGCGGAGCGGCTTGCAGACCGGATCGCCAGGATCCAGCGGGCGACCGCGGAGCTCGCCGCGACGCAGTCGTCGGCCGCCGCCGCAGAGGCCCTCGTGCGCGTCGCCGGCGCGCGGCCGGACGCGTGGCGAGGGGTGTGGGTCCGTCGCGACGACCGGCTCGAGCTCGTGGCGGCGTCCGGCGCTCCTCCCGACGGGTGGCCCGAGACCTTCCCCTTCGACTTCGGTACGCCGCTCGGCGCGGCCGTCGCCGGTCGGCAGGCGGCCTACGGCGCCGGCGACGCCGAGGACGCCGCCGGAAGCTGGGGGATCCTCCCGATCATCACCTCTGCGGGGGTCGCCGGCGCGCTCGCAGTGGTCTCACGCCGTCCCGACCCCTTCACCACCGACGAGCGGCTGCTCCTCTCGCTCGTCGTCGGCCAGGCGGCGCAGGCCTTCGAACGGTCGCACCTCGCCGAGGCGGAGCGGCAGGCGGCCGAGCGAGCCACCTTCCTCGCCCGGGCAGCCCAGGCGCTCGCCGAGGCGGACACGCTGGCCTCGACGCTCGAACGGCTCGGCAGCCTCGCCGTCGCGACCATCGGGGAGATCTGTCTCGTCGACGTCGTCTCGGAGGACGGGAGCCTCGCGCGCATGGTCGCAATGCACCGGGACCCCAGGGTGCAGCCGCTCGTCGAGCGGCTCAAGAGCGAGTTCCCGCCCGACCCCCGGGGCAGCCATCCCGCCGTCCGCGCGATCGAGAGCGGCGAGACCGCGTGGTCCGAGGAGATGTCAGAGGAGTTCCTCCGCGCGACGACCGTCAGCGAGGAGCACCTCGCGCTCGTGACCGCGCTCGGTTTCCGCTCCTACCTCACGGTGCCGCTCGTCGCCTCTGCCCGTGTCGTCGGATCGGTGACCTGCGTCTCCACCAGCCGGCGGTTCGGCCGCGACGACATCGCCTTCGCCGAGGAGCTCGCCCGGCACGTCGCCGCGGTGGTGGACAACGCGCGCCGCTACGAGTCGGCGTTCCGCACCTCCCAGATCCTGCAGTCGAGCCTCCTGCCCTCGAGCCTGCCCAAGGTCCCCGGCGTCACCGTCGAGACGCGCTATCTCACCGCGAACCGGGGCCTCGAAGTGGGCGGGGACTTCTACGACGTGCTCGCGCTCTCGGCCGGACGCGTCCTGTTCGTGGTGGGTGACGTGGCGGGCCACGACCGGGGCGCCGCCGCGCAGATGGGCCAGCTGCGCAGCGCGGCACGGGCGCTGGCAGGCCCGACGCCCTCGCCGGCGAGCCTCATCGACGCGCTGCGGGCCGCATGGAGCATGCTCGGCTTCGAGCGGATCGCGACGGCCGTCGTGGGCCTGCTCGACCCGGCGACCGGAGAGCTGACCGTCGCGTCCGCCGGCCACTATCCGCCCCTCCTCCTTACCGGGTCCGAGGCGACTTTCCTGCCGCTCGTCCCCGCCCCGCCGCTCGGCATGGACGCCGAGGCGCCTGCAGAGTGGACCGGACGGCTGCGCGAGGGGGACGTCCTGCTCGGCTACACCGACGGGGCGGTCGACGAGCGGACGGTCGGCAGCGAGGAGAGCATGGCCAACCTGGCGAGGGTCGCGGCGGCTGGCGACCTCACGCCGGTGTCGGTCTGCCAGCGGGTCGCCGCCGCGATCGCGCAGGAACGGGGCGACGACGTCGCGCTGCTCGCGCTCGCCGTCGAACGCCGCTGACGGAAGGCGGGACCGCTCAGCCGGACGCGACCTCCTTCGCCCGCCGGAGATCCGCGACGAGCTCGGCCCGCTGGGCCGCACGGCTCGCCGCGTCGCTGGCGCGCAGGATCGACGAGGGGTGCACCGTAGGCATGACCAGCAGCCCGTCGTCGCGCGCCCGGACCGTCGCCCGATCTCGGGTGACGCGCACCGACGGGCCGAGAAGCGCCTGTGCGGCCGTCGCGCCGAGGGCGACGACGAGCGACGGGCGCACGGCACCGAGCTCGGCGTCGAGCCACGGCGTGCACGCGCGGACCTCTGAAGCTGACGGTTTCTTGTGGAGGCGCACCTTTCCCCGGCGTTCGAACTTGAAGTGCTTGACCGCGTTCGTGAGATACACCGCTTCCGCTTCGATCTCCGCGTCGCCCATCGCCTCGTGGAGGAGCCTTCCCGCGGGCCCCACGAACGGCACGCCCACCACGTCCTCGCGATCGCCCGGCTGCTCCCCCACGAGAAAGAGCCGTGCGCCGGCCGGTCCCTTCCCGAAGACCGTCTGGGTGGCGGCCTCGTAGAGCGGGCAGCCCCGGCAACCGGCGCTCGCCCGCCTCAGCGAGGCGAGATCGGCAGGATCCCGCGGCAGGAAGGCGGCAGCGCCCTCCCCCACCCCCCTATCCCCGGGCGTCGGCGGGCACCTCCACCACCGTCTTGCAGAAGGCGGGCAGGTCGTCCGGCTTGCGGCTCGAGACGAGGACGTTCGGTCCCCCGGTGCAGACCTGCACCTGCTCGTCGACCCACGTCCCGCCGGCGTTGCGGATGTCCGTCTGCACGCTGGGCCACGAGGTGAGGGTGCGCCCGCGCACGAGATCGGCCTCGACAAGCGTCCAAGGGCCGTGGCAGATGACCGCCGCTGGCTTGCCCGCCTCGAAGACGTTCTTCAGCAGCCGCACGGCGTGCCCGTCCATCCGCAGCTGGTCCGGGTTGGCGACGCCGCCCGGAAGGACGACGGCGTCGAGGGTCTCGGGGTCGACCTCCTCGGTCGTGAAGTCCACGGGGAACGTCTCGGCCTTGTCCAGGTGGTTCATGGCCTGGACCTCCCCGGGCTCGGGGGCAATCAGCTGGGGCCGTCCCCCAGCCTCCTGGATCGCCTTCCAGGGCTCACGCAGCTCCGATTGCTCGACCCCTTCGTTCGCCACGAGAAATCCGACGCGCATGCCGTCGATGGTCGCCATCTCAGCCTCCTTGCTTTGATGTTCGTTCTTCGTTCGGCCGGCCCACGGTGTTCGTCCGGTGGCCGACGATGCAGCTCAGATGCAGCTCAGATGCAGCTCAGATGCAGCTCAGACCGACGCTGCCGCGTCCCGCACCCGGTCGACGAAGGCCGCAACAGGACCGAGCAAGACGTTGCCCGGTGGGGTATCCGGCGATTTGGGGTGCGGGTGCGTCGGGGCGGCGTCCTTCGCCTTCACGTAGCGCTTCCCGAGCTCGACACGCTCGTCCGTGTCGAGGGCGCCGCGCAGCATCATGAACGCCGTCTCTTCTTCCGTCTTCGCGTGCGCGAGCACGGCCGACTTCAACGTGGCGAGCTCGCCGACGAACTCGGGGCTCTCAGCGTCCATCTTCTCCATCTTGGCGAGCAGCTCTTCGGCCTCGGATTGCTCGGCGATGCGGGCGTCCGCGACCTGGTCGCCACCCGGCAGGCGCCGGAGGGCGGGGAACACGACGATCTCCTCGGCGACTTCGTGGCGGACGAGATCGTTCGTGAGCTTCCAGAACAGCTCGCCGCGCGTGGCGGGTCCTGCCTCGGACAGTTCCGCCAATTTTCGCTCGACCATCCGGTGGTCCTCTTCGAGAAGCAGGACGACGTCGTCGGCAGGAGAGATGGTGGACATGGCTCGCTCCTTTTCCCGCGTAAGAGCCGGACCGACACAAGACCTACCCATCGCGGGGGGTTTCGAACAGCCGGTCGGCTCGAAGTCCCCATGGTTGCGAACAGGCGGTTACGTGCGGATGCGCCGCGGGTACCTACGTGTCGCCGGTCGGAGCTGCCGAACGGCGGAGAGGAGCACCCGATGACCCTGGAGGCGCTGAGAGAGCGTCCGCTCGACGAAGGTCCGGACCTCACCGTCGAGTTCCACCACATCGGGCCGCTCTGTCTGCTCGACGTGCGCGGGGAGCTCCACGCCGGCTCCGTGGGGGTGCTCGAGGCACAGGTCGACCGGCTCGGAAGGACCACGTGCCGCCGGGTGGTCGTCGACGTGACCGACCTCACCGGGATCGACGCGACCGGCGCACGCGTCCTGCTCGGCCTGCGCTACTACGTCGAGGCCCGTGGCGGACACCTCACCGTGGCGGGAGCGAGCTCATGGGTGAGCGCAGCCCTCGCAGCAGAAGAGGCGCGGAGCGGGTGACTCCCGAAGGAGCCGAGGTGTCGCGCACCCACGAGCGGGCCGTCCTCGAGCAGGACAACGGCGAGCCCACGGAGGACGTGGCGACGAAGCGTTCCCTCGAGCGTGCGGATACACGGTCGGGCACGGTCGACGAAGAAGGCGTCGACGAAGAAGGCAGAGAGTCGTTCCCGGCGAGCGATCCACCGTCGAGCTGGATCGGCGGGGCAGACGACCACGGGAGAGACGCCAGCGGGGGCGAAGACCACCCGAGCTGATCCTCGGCGTGGCGGCTTCAGCCCCGCATCCGGTGCCCGGCACGGAGTGCGGCGTCCTCGAGCACGATGCCCCGCGCCGACCATTCGGCCGCTTCTCGGGCCGCGAAACCGGCGCGGTGCCACCTGAGGGCGTCCGCGTCGCCGAGACCGGTCGCGCGCCAGTCGGCCGCGACCGCGCGCAGGCCGCCGAGCTGGTGGCGTGCCGACGACGGCCCGTACCCGTCACCCTGGGCGAGCGCCGCGACGAAGGCGTCGGCGCCGATGCGCTGCCATTCCCCCGTCGTCTCCGGACGGACCCCGAGCTCCGCCCAACCCTCGTCTGCCATGCCGCCTCGCTACCCCTCACCAGCCGACGCGAACCGCGCTCCCGTGCGCGGACCGGTCGACGATGTCCGGGTCCGTTCGGCGCGTCGGTAGGGTGTCGATCCCCCACACGACGAGGAGGCACGGTGAGCACGACGACACAGGTGGCGGACGCCGACGCCACGATCCAGACCGACGACGGACCGATGCCGGTCCATGTCGCCATCCCCTCGGGCACGCCCAAGGGCGGGGTGGTCGTGCTGCAGGAAGCATTCGGGGTGACGATGCACATCCAGGACGTCACGCGACGCTTCGCGCGTGAAGGCTGGCACGCCGTCGCGCCCGCGCTGTACCACCGGGAGGGTTCCACCGTCGTCGGCTACGACCACCTCGACGACGCGATGGCGCTCGTGGGCAGCCTCACGGCCGGCGGCCTCACCAACGACCTGCTCGCGGTGTTCGGCAGCCTCGAGGCGTCCGGGTTCCCGGAGGAGCGAACCGGCGTCGTCGGCTTCTGCATGGGAGGAAGCATCGCCTTGTACGCGGGCACCCTCCGGCCGCTCGGCGCCGCCGTCACCTTCTACGGAGGCGGTGTCGTCACCGGCAGGTTCGGCCTTCCGGCCCTCGTCGACATCGCGCCCACGCTGGTGACGCCGTGGCTCGGCCTCTACGGCGACCGCGACGAGACCATCCCCATGGCCGACGTCGAGGACCAGAGCATTCCGGTCGGCGATGTGGAGTCGTTGCGCGAGCAGGCGGCGAAGGCGCCCGTCGGGACCGAGATCGTCCGCTACCCCGACGCCGGTCACGGGTTCCACTGCGACGCGCGGCCGGGCTCGTTCGCGCCGGGGGCAGCCGCGGACGCCTGGCGTCGCACGCTCGAGTGGCTCGACCGCCACGTGGCGCCTGCGCCTTCTTAGCTGCGCGGCACGTCCTTCCACGGCCGGTCCCGGTCGGTCCGCGGCTCGCCCGGCAGGCCGAGGACCCGCTCGCCGAGGATGTTGCGCATGACCTCGGACGTCCCTCCCTCGATCGAGTTCGCCCGCGTCCGGAGGAACCAACGTCGCACGTCGAAGGAGGAGAAGTTGAGCTCTGAGGGACGGAGCCTCGGGTAGTCGGAGCCGTAGAGCATCCCGTCGGCTCCCATGAGGTCGACGCACAGCTCCATCGTGCGCTTGTTGTCCTCTGCGTAGGCGAGCTTGGCCACGGACCCCTCGGGGCCAGGCGTGCCCGCGCGCCGGTTGTGCGAGGCCCGCAGGTTGGTGAGCCGGCCGACCTCGTGGGCGACCCAGCGCTGCACCAGTCGGTCGCGAAGTACGAGCGCGTGCGGCGAGCGGTCGCCAGCCCACCGCTCTCGCCAGAGCCGCACCGCCTCTGAGATCGGGCCCGTGCCGCGCTCGGCCACGTTGCCGCCGATCGCAACTCGCTCGTTCATGAGCGTCGTCAGCCCGACGTGCCATCCCTCGCCGATCCCGCCGAGCCGCGCGTCGTCGGATACCCGGACGTCGGTGAAGAACACCTCGTTGAACTCGGCCTCTCCGGTGATCTGGTAGAGGGGCCGGACCTCGACGCCCGGGGCGTGCATGTCCACGAGGAAGCACGTGATCCCGGCGTGCTTCGGGACGTCGGGGTCCGTGCGCGCGAGCAGCAGGCCGAAGCATGCAAGGTGCGCGACGGTGGTCCATACCTTCTGGCCGTTCAGCACCCATTCGTCGCCGTCGCGCTCGGCTCTCGTCGAGAGGCTCGCGACGTCCGAGCCCGCACCGGGCTCGCTGAACAGCTGGCACCACACCTCTTCGCCGGTGAAGAGCGGCCGCAGGTAACGGTCCACCTGCGCGTCGGTCCCGTGGGTGACGAGGGTGGGCGCCACCATGCCGTAGCCGATCACGTTGCGATAGGCGGGGAACGGCGCGCCCGCGTCGCGCAGCCGGGGGAGGGCGCGCTGATGGAGCGAGAGGGGCAACCCGAGCCCACCGCGACCCAACGGGTAGTGGACCCAGGCGAGCCCGCGGTCGAACTGGGCGCCGAGGAACTGCTCGGGTGGGGTCGCCGAGGGCGGGAGTGCCGAGAGCAGCCCGTCGACGAGGGCATCGACGGTCGCCGCGGCCTGCTCGTCGTCGTCGGCCCAGTCCGTCGTCTCGGTCGTCTCGGTTGCCATCAGGCGAACCCCTCTCCCTCTCCGGCGCCGGCGGCGCGGGCGTCGCTCGATGCAGCTTCGCGCGGCTCCCCGCGCGCGATGACATGGACGTCTATCCCGCGCTCCGCCGCCGCCCGCAGGATCTTTCGGACGACCGAGCCGCGCGTGAGCTCGTCCCAGCGGCTCCGCTGGGTCGCCCCGACCACGATCTGGGTGACCTGGTGGTCGGCGGCGACCTTCACCACCGTCTTCGAAGGGTCGTCGCCGTCCACCTCGATCCAGTGGGCTCCGACGTCGTCGGCAAGGGTGTGCAACCCCTCCAGGACGCTCTTCGCCTCGGGGCCTTCCCGCTCGGGATCGCGCACGTGCAGGACCAGCAGCTCCCCCTTGGCCCGTTGCGCCATCCGGGCCGCACGGCGCACGACGGCGTCACTCCCGGGCTCGCTCGCGACGGCGACGAGGATGCGCTCCGTCGTGTCCCACACGCCGGGGGGTCGGTGGCTCTCGAGGAACCTGAGAAGCTCCTCTTCGGTCTCGTCCGCCACGAACCGCAAGGCGAGCTCGCGCAGCGCGACGAGGTTCTCGGTCCTGAAGAACCCGTTCAGAGCCACCGGCACCTTGTCCGCCGGGTAGATGTTCCCGTGCAGCATCCGGCGCCGCAGCTGGTCGGCCGAGGAGTCGATGAGCTCGAGCTGGTCGGCGCGGCGCACGACCCAGTCGGGCACGCGTTCGCGGATCTTCGCTCCGGTGATGACCTCGACCGCGTCTGCCACGCTCTCGAGATGCTGGATGTTGACGGTGCTGATCACGGCGATCCCCGCCTCCAGCAGCTCCAGGACGTCCTCCCACCTCTTCTCGTGCGGACCCGAGCCCGGCACGTTCGTGTGCGCCAGCTCGTCGACGAGCGCCACCTCGGGGTTGCGCCGCAGCACCGCGTCGAGGTCCATCTCGGGAAAGACCGTGCCGCGGTACTCGACCGCCTTGCGCGGGATGATCTCGAGATCCCGGACCTGCTCGGCAGTCTTCGGTCGTCCGTGCGTCTCGACGAGCCCGATCACGACGTCGGTCCCGCGCTGGTGGCGACGCCACCCCTCGTCGAGCATGGCGACGGTCTTGCCGACCCCCGCCGCCGCGCCGATGTAGATGCGGAATCGACCCGCCGGACGGACCGCCTGCGCCGACTCCTCGTCGACGAAGGCCGGCTCGTTCACCGCCACATTGTGCCTTGGCTCGGGCGGGCAGCGCCCTCGGCGGCTCCTACACTCTTCGCCGGGGAGGGAGGTCGCTTGCAACGGTGAAGCGGTGGGTGCTCGGCACGTTCGTGGCGTTCGCCGGGATCGGTGCCCTCGGCGGAGTGTTGGTGCCCCTCCGGCCGCACCTCTCCCTCGCCACCCCAGCGCTCGTCCTCGTGGTTCCCGTCGTGGCGGGCGTGGCCATCGGCGGGCTGGCGAGCGGGGTGCTGGCGGTCGCCGCCGGCTTCATCACCTACGACGTGCTGTTCATCCCCCCGTACGGAACGCTCTCGGTTGGTGCGGTGCAGAACTGGACGGCGCTCGCCGTGTACGCCGTCGTGATGCTGATCGTCGCAAGGATCTTCGCCTTCCTGCGGCGGGCCCGGATCGATGCCAACCGGCACGCCGATGCGACGCGGCGCCTCTACGAGCTCTCCGACCTCCTCATCGGCGATCAGCCGGTGACCGGGGTGCTCCAGGCGATCGCGGGCAGCTTGCATCAGGCGTTTGGCGCGGACTGGGTGGCGGTGCTCATCCCCGACGGTTCGGCCGACGACCGGTTGGTGGTGGCCGCCACGGCCGGCGAAGCCCCGACCGGTGACCTCGCCGCCCTGGTCCCTGCGGGAGGGCGCCCCGAACGCATGCAGCTGGCCACACGCCAAGGGAGCCGCTCGGAGCGCGTCACGCGGATCGCGCTCATCGCGCGGGGCCGGCCCGTCGGTCTCGTCGCGATGGCCGGCACGGGGCTCGACCGGCACGAGCTCGAGCTCGTCCACACGTACGCGAACCAGGCTGCGCTCGCCCTCGAGGCGAGCCAGCTTCGGGAGCAGGCTCTGCGCGCAGAGCTGCTCGAGCAGGTGGACGCGCTCCGTGCGTCGCTCATGGGCGCGGTCTCCCACGATCTGCGCACCCCCCTCGCGTCGGTGAAGACCGCTGTCAGCGCGCTTCGTCGCGACGGCGGTCAGGGTTCGCTCCCCGCCCAGGACCGTGAGGAGCTGCTCGCCCTCATCGAGGAGCGATCCGATGCACTCGATCGTCTCGTGACCAATCTGCTCGACATGACGCGCATCCAGTCCGGGGCCCTCGAGCTCCGACGCGAGATCACCCCGCTCTCAGAAGTCGTCGAGGGCGGCGTGCGCTCGAGCGCGGTGCCCCCCGATACCATCCGTATCGAGCTCCCGGCCGACCTTCCCCCGGTCGACGTCGACGTTGTCCTCATGGAGCAGGTGCTGGCCAACCTCCTCGACAATGCGGCGCGCCACTCTCCCGACGGGACGCCTGTGAGCATCTCGGCGCAGAACCGCGGGGACGTGGTCGAGCTCTCGGTGAGCGACAAAGGCCCGGGAGTCCCACCGTCCGAGCGCGAGCACGTCTTCACCATGTTCAGCAGGCGCGGGTCCCAGGGCCGTGCGGGCCTTGGACTCGCCATCGCGAGAGCCTTTGTCGAGGCCCATGGGCAGACGATCCACGTCGAGGACGCGCCCGGCGGAGGCGCACGCTTCTTGGTGACGCTCCCGGTGGCGCAGGTCCGGGCGGAGGTCTGAGGCCCGTGGCACGGATCCTCGTCGTCGACGACGACCGAGCACTGTTGCGGGCCCTCGAGATCGCGTTGAGCGCGAGAGGTCACGAGGTCGTCATCGCGCGCACGGCCGGCGACGGCATCGCACAGGTTTCGCTCTGCGCGCCCGACGTCGTGATCTTGGACCTCGGGCTGCCGGACATGGACGGCGTGGAGGTCGTCCGGAGGATCCGCCAGTGGACGGAAGTCCCTGTGATCGTGCTCTCCGCCGCGGCGTCCGAGCCGAAGAAGGTCACGGCGCTCGACGCGGGCGCCGACGATTACGTGACCAAGCCCTTCGGCATGGCCGAGCTCGAGGCGCGCTTGCGGGTCGCCCTTCGCCGTCACGCCGACGACGCGCCCGAGTCGCCGACGACCATCGACGTCGGAGAGCTCGAGGTCGACCTCGTCCACCACATGGCACGTCTCGGCGGGAAGGACCTCGAGCTCACCGGCCGGGAGTTCGACCTGCTGGCCTACCTGGCGCGCCACGCCGGAAAGGTGTGCACGCATCAGATGATCCTGCGCGACGTCTGGGGCTCGGCTTACGGCGCCGAGGCGCACTACCTGCGGGTCTACGCGCACCGGCTCCGCCGCAAGCTCGGACCCGCGGGTGACATGCTGCGAACCCAGCCGGGCATCGGTTACCAGCTGGTCGACGTCTCGGCCTGAACGTCGCCGGTCCCCCCGAAATCCGCGGGGGCCGCAGAAGCATCGCACGAGGACGACGCTTTCGTTCCGGGCCCGACGAAGCGATACAGCGGGTTCAAGATCACGAGGCGGCCCCGCTGCGGGGAGACGGTCCCTTCGACTTCGAGCATCGCACCCGGGACGACGCCGGCGCTCGCCTCACGGCCGAGCCATCGCAACGTGATCGATGCGGTGCCATCGTCGATCCACGCGTCGAGAACCGTGCCCGGGTCTTGCCGGACCGTCCGGGCGCGGCCGCCCCTGACCGGGTGTGCGCGGCGCGGCACGACCCCACGGACCACTCCCCTCAGCGAGGCACGCTGGCGCGCTGCGGCGTCGGCGACCCGACGGGCGACGGGCCGTCCGTTCCACTCAATCGCGTCGGTGGGGAGCCAGTCGCTCACCCTCGCACCACCGGGGCCACTCGCCGCGCGCTCACCGCAGCTTCGCCAGCGCCTCGTTGAGCTGGAGGACGACGATGTAGGGCGAACCGAGGAACCCGAGCTGGGCCCCGTGCGTCTCATGGATCACGAGCGCGCGCAGCCTCGCAGCGGGGATACCGGTCGCCTTCGACACCATCGGGATCTGCGCGATCGCGTCCGCTTGGGAGATGTCCGGGTCGAGCCCGCTGCCGGAGGTCGTGACGAGGTCCGTCGTCGGGTTCACCCCCACCCGGTGCCACGCCTTCACGAGCGCTTGCACGTCTTGGACCAGCACCTCCGAGCGCGGCCCCAGGTTCGACGCCCCGCTCGCGCCGAGCTTTCCGTTCGCGCGGAGGGGGTCGTCGGCGTCAGGACGGCCGTGGAACCACTGCGGGTCGACGATCTTGGTGGTCGAGTAGCCGTTCCAGCTCTGACCGACCAGTGTGGATCCGTTCGCGCTGATCGAGCCGTCCGCCTGATGGCGGAAGAACAGCTGGGCGACACCGGTGCCCGCGAACGCGTAGACGAAGCCGAAGACAGCGGTGAGGACCACCACCCCGGCGAGTGACCGGCGCAGGTTCAAGAGCAGCGAGCTCACGATTCAGCTCCTCTCAGTACCAGTGGACTGCCGTGAGGAAGAGGTCGATCAGCTTGATGCCGATGAACGGCACCATGAGGCCTCCAACGCCGTAGAGCCATACGTTGCGCCGCAAGATCGACTGCGCGCTCGATGGTCGCCACTTCACTCCCCGGAGCGCAAGCGGGATCAAAGCGACGATCACCAAGGCGTTGAAGATCACCGCCGACAGCACCGCGCTCGTCGGGCTGTGCAGCTTCATGATGTTGAGCGTGCTCAGCTGCGGGTAGGTGGCAACGAACAGCGCCGGAATGATAGCGAAGTACTTGGCGACGTCGTTCGCGATCGAAAACGTGGTCAATGAGCCGCGGGTGATCAGCAGCTGCTTGCCGATCTCGACGATTGTGATCAGCTTGGTCGGGTTGGAATCGAGGTCGACCATGTTGCCGGCCTCCTTTGCGGCCGTCGTCCCCGTGTTCATCGCCACCCCGACGTCCGCCTGGGCAAGCGCGGGGGCGTCGTTGGTGCCGTCCCCGGTCATGGCGACCAGGCGGCCGCCCTCCTGCTCGGCCCTGATGAGCTCGAGCTTCGCCTCCGGAGTCGCCTCGGCGAGAAAGTCGTCGACGCCGGCCTCCTGCGCGATCGCCGCGGCGGTGAGCGGATTGTCCCCGGTGATCATCACGGTCCTGATCCCCGCGAGCCTCATCTCGGCGAACCGCTCCTTGATCCCCTCCTTCACGACGTCCTTCAACTCGATGACGCCGAGCACGTCGGCGCCGTCGGCGACCACGAGGGGCGTGGCGCCCTGGCGCGAGACGGACTCGACGATCTCGGCGAGCCCGCTTGGCACGGTCCCTCCGTGCTCGGTGACCCAACGCCGGACCGCCTCCGCGGCGCCCTTCCGTATCTGACGGCCGTCGAAGTCGAGTCCCGACATGCGCGTCGTCGCGGTGAAGGGGACGAACCGGTGGGTGCCGGTGAGCTCGCGTTCGCGAATGCCGAACCGCTTCTTGGCGAGCACCACGATCGAGCGGCCCTCGGGGGTCTCGTCTGCAAGCGATGCGAGCTGCGCGGCGTCCGCTACCTCCTGCTCGGTGTGGTGACCCGCTGGGTGGAAGGCGTCCGCCATCCGGTTTCCGAGGGTGATCGTCCCCGTCTTGTCCAAGAGGAGCGTCTGCACGTCGCCGGCAGCCTCGACTGCCCGGCCGCTCATGGCAAGGACGTTGCGCTGCACGAGCCGGTCCATGCCCGCGATGCCGATCGCCGAGAGAAGAGCGCCGATCGTGGTCGGAATCAGGCAGACGAGGAGCGAGACGAGGACCACGACCGAGATCGTCGCCCCGGAGTAGTAGCCGAAGGGCTGGAGCACGACCACCACCGGCAAGAAGACGATCGTGAGGACGGCGAGGAGGATCGTGAGCGCGACCTCGTTCGGCGTCTTCTGGCGCGACGCGCCCTCGACGAGCTGGATCATCCGGTCCATGAAGGTCCTTCCGCGCTCGGCCGTGATCCGGACGACGACGCGGTCCGAGAGAACCTTCGTCCCGCCGGTCACCGCCGAGCGGTCGCCGCCCGACTCCCGGATGACAGGAGCGGACTCGCCCGTGATGGCCGACTCGTCGACCGAGGCCACGCCCTCGACGATCTCGCCGTCCGAGGGAATCACGTCACCCGCTTCGCAGACCACGAGGTCGCCTCTGAGCAACTCCGAAGCCGGCACCCGGGTCTCGCCGCCGTGCTGGTCACAGCGACGCGCCTCGGTCTCCGACCGCATGCGGCGAAGGGTGTCTGCCTGCGCCCTGCCCCGGCCTTCGGCCATCGCCTCCGCGAAGTCGGCAAACAGGACGGTGAGGAACAACCAGGCCGTGATCGACCACGAGAACAGGGTCGGGTGCGACACCGACTCGACGAAGGTCACGACCGTGCCCACGAGCACGACGAACATCACGGGGTTCTTCGCCTGGACACGCGGGTCTAGCTTCTTGAACGCCTCGACGCCCGCGTACCGCAGGATCTCGCGGTCGAACAGGCCGCGCCCGCCGGCGCGCGC
>DAIRCY010000031.1:0-3156 GCA_036796435.1 Acidimicrobiales bacterium | reverse complement strand
AGGCAGCGCGACGGGCGTCTGCGCGGGGGCGCTCGCGGGCGGAACGGAGAGATCGCTCATTGAAGTGCCGTCCAGAGCTTCCAGTGTTCGAGGCTGGCGCCAGCATGGGACAACAGAGGCACGACGGAGTAGAACTTGTGGCTCAACTCTGTGGCGATCGGCCCGAGGGCGACGGCGGGGAAGAAGGTGAGTCCGCCGACGATAATGATCACGCCTATGAGCAGGCCGACGTACATCAGGTTGTCCGTGCGGAACGTGCCGGCGGACGCGGGCACGACGTTCTTCATGGCCAGTGCGCCAGCCAGTGCCAGACTCGGGACGATGATGGCGAACCGGCCCAGCAACATTGCGATCGCCCCGGCGACGTTGTAGAAGGCGTGGTTGCCTGTCAGCCCCGCCATCGCCGAACCGTTGTTGTTGCCCTGCGACGTGAAGGCGTAGAGGATCTCGGTAAATCCGTGCGGGCCGCCGTTGAGCGGGCCTGCCCGCCCGGCGTGCATCGAGACGGCGATGCCGGTGAGGACCAGCACTACGATCGGCATGACGAGAATCCCAAATCCCGCCAGCTTCACCTCGCGAGCCTGGATCTTCTTGCCCAGGTACTCCGGCGTCCGGCCGATCATGAGCCCCCCGATGAACACCGCGACGATCGCAAAGAGAAGGATCGTGTAAAGGCCGCCTCCGACGCCGCCCGGCGTGACCTCCCCGAGCATCATGCCGGTGAGGGGACCGAAGCCGCCCATCCCGACGAACGAGTCGTTGGCGGAGTCGGTCGCGCCGTCGGAGGTCTGGGTCATCGAGACGTTGAACAACGCGCTCGTCGTGTCGCCGAACCGGACCTCCTTCCCCTCCATGTTGCCGGTGGGCTGAGCGGTGACCCCGGCCGCTGCGACGGCAGGGTTTGCGTGGTGCTCGTAGTACGAAGTGAAGCCGACCCACGTGCCGAAGATGATCCCCATCGCGGCGAGGAGCGCTGCGCCGTGACGGACGCTCCCCACCATCTTCCCGAAGGTATAGGTGAGCGCAAAAGGAATCGAGAGGGTGCACACGATGTAGAGCAGGTTCGTGAGCCCGGTGGGGTTTTCGAAGGGATGGGCGAGGTCGGCGTTGAAGAAGCCCCCGCCGTTCGTCCCGAGCTGCATGATCGACGCCATGAACGCTGCCGGGCCCCGGGGGATCGACTGGGTGACGTGGTTCAACGCGTCGTGGACCGCCACCGGGCCGGCGAGCGTCTGGACGGCGCCCTGGCTCACCGCGACTACGCCGACGACGAACGCGACCGGGAGGAGCACGTAGAGCAGGCAGCGGGTCATGTCCACCCAGAAGTTGCCGATGGTGTCGGACTTGCGCCGGGCGAAGCCGCGCACGAGGGCGATCGCCACCGCGATCCCGACTGCGGCGCTCACGAATTGCTGGACGGTCAGTACGCCGATCTGCGAGAAGTACGACATCGTCCTCTCGCCGGCGTAGTTCTGCCAGTTCGTGTTGGTGACGAACGAGACCGCCGTGTTGAAGCTCAGTGCTGGTGGCACCTCGCCGAGGTGCTGGGGGTTGAGCGGGAGGAACTCCTGGATGCGGAGCAGGAGATAGCCGAACGCCAAGAAGACGCCGGAGAAGATGACGAGCGACCCCGCGTAGCGCCGCCACGTCTGCTCCTGGTCCGGACTCGTCCGCAGAAGACGGTAGAAGGGACGCTCGGCCCATCCGAGGAAGTGGACCCTGCCGTCGAAGACGGCGGCCATGTACGAACCGAGGAAGCGCCACGCCAAGCCGAGCACGAGGACGAGGACGAGGATGGTCCAGAAGAAGCTCACCGGTTACCGCCGCCTCAGAACCATTCGGGCTTGAACAACGCGACCCCGATGTACACGAACACGGCGATCGAGACGCCGAGCAGGATCCCCTGGACGAGCGTCATACCCGATCAAGGGCCCAGATCAGGCCCAGCATTCCGGCGACGAACGCCACGACACCCACGACGACGAGGAAATCGGCCACGTGTCCAGTCAACCGACCCGAGTGTCAACGCGGCGTCGACACGACGCCTGCCTGCATCAACAATTCGTGAACGTGGGCTCGGCGCGGCCCCCGCCCCGGGGCAGCCGGCGGGCGAGGCAGCACCTCGCACCCGTTCCCTAGGCTCTCGGACGTGCGCGCCGATGCGCCTCAGCCGGTCCGCAGCCACCCGGCCCGTATCGCCGTCGGGCTGGCGACGACGGTCCTCGTCGCGGCGATCGCCGGCTGGGAGGGAGTGCAGGGCAGGTTCTCGACGGCGTCGCACGCGAGCATCCTCGCCGTCGTCGCGACGATCGTCCTCCTGGCGGTCGCCGTGGGCCGCGGTCGGCAGCGAGCCGTGAGCCGAGCGTGGATCTCGGCCGCAGTCGGCAGCGCTCGCCGCGTCGGGGTCGCGTGGCGCACCCGGCGCCGGGCGCTCATCGGCACCGTCGGCTGGGTGGTCCTGCTCGCGGGGACGGCCGGCTGGGACACGGCGAGCTTCGTGGAGCAAGAGCGCTCCCTCCCGACCCTCAGCCGCCTCTTCGGCGCCGTCACCGGCCACGACTGGGGCCGCGCCCTCGTCTTCGCCGCCTGGCTCGCCCTCGGGCTGTCTCTCGCGCTCGGTTGGCGTCGGCCTCGGTCGGGAGCGCAGAAGGCGACACAGTCGCCCCACGCTGCCGCGCTGCGGCCCCGAAAGACAAGGCGTCTCCCTCGCGTCTCTCGCTGCGACGAGGTGACCGGGTGACGATCGGGGCCGCGGTGTGGGTGCTCGTCGGCGCGTCGTGGCTCGCATGGTCGGTCGTCACCCGCGCCGTGCCGACAATGCCGGGGATCGCCGCGGTGCTGCGCGCCATCCTCGGCTCCTGGCTTGGGCGGCTGCTCTCGCTGGCGGTGTGGGCCGAAGCGGGCTGGCACCTCTTCGGCCAGCGCCCTTGATCGGACCGACCCGAGGCCGGTCGTCGCCTGCACGGGCCGATCAGTCGCGCAGGTCGTCGGCGATCAGTCGTGCAGGTCGGCGAGCGCCGCTTCGATGGCCCGGTGGAACGTCGGGTACGCGTACATCATCTCGGACAGCTCCTTGGTGCCGATCCGCGCATGGACTGCCAGCGCGACGAGCCCGGGCACGCGGCGTGTGCACGCGAGGACCGAGACGGCGGCCAC
>DAIRCY010000030.1:0-27932 GCA_036796435.1 Acidimicrobiales bacterium | reverse complement strand
ACTCCCACAGCGCGATCAACCCGTCGTTGCTGGTGTGCTGGCGCATCCAGTCGCGCAGCGTGCGGTCGTCCCAGCGGTCGAACTCCTCGTATGGAGTGTTGATCAGGATGTCGATGAGCCGCTTGAGCTCGGCCTTGTCCGCGCGGTAGAGATCGCGCACCGACTTCCAGCTGCCGTCCCACACCGCCATGTCACTCGACACCGAGCCGTGGATCAGCTCGCCACCCACGTGTTCGAAGACCTTCGTGATCCCCGACCCGGAGTCCTCGACGAGGTGGCCGCCGAGGTTGAGCTTGAAGCCCTCGTCGGGAACGGCGACGCCGCGCCCCCCGAGCCGCTCCGGCCGGACTTCGGCGGCCGCTGCCTCACCGGGGTCGTCCCGGCGCTCCTCGGACAGGTGCACGGCCCACCCCGAGCGCCCAGCACGCCACGCGGGCCTCTCCCTGAATGGATGCCCGAGCCCGTGAGGGGTGCCCGCCAGATCGTCCTTCTCGTGCTCGACGGCCTCGGTGCCCGGCAGCTCGAGGCGCGTGCGACGAGGCTTGCGCCTCTCCTCGGCACCGGGGGAGGGGCGACCGTCACGTCGGTCGCCCCGAGCACCACGGCCGCAGCCCTCACCAGCCTCGCGACGGGGCTTGCGCCCGCGGTCCACGGTGTCGTGGGCTACCGCGTCGCCGTCGCAGAAGAGGTCCTGAACGTGCTCTCGTGGCGCCTCGGGGGACGCGACGCGCGCCGGCTCGTGGCGCCGCGCGACTTCCAGCGGGCCCGGCCGTTCCCGGGGAGCCCGGTCCGGGTGCCGATCGTGTCGCGTCACGACTACGGCCCGACGGGTTTCACCGCCGCGCACCTGGGCGACGCGCCGCTGCACGGGTGGCACACTCCGGCGGGGATCGCGGTCGAGGTCCGCCGCCTGCTCGAAGGTGGTGCGCCCTTCGTCTATGCGTACTACGACGGCGTCGACCGCACCGCGCACGCCTTCGGGCTCGGGGAGCACTACGACGCCGAGCTCAGGACGGTCGACGGATTGGTCGGTGACCTCCTCGACGTGCTTCCCGGCGGCGCGGTGCTCGTGACGACCGCGGACCACGGCCAGGTGGAGGTCGGCTCGTCCATCCGGGTGCTCGGCGACGAGGTCATGGCCCTCGTCACCCTCCTGTCGGGGGAGGGCCGGTTCCGCTGGCTGCACTCCCTTCCCGGCGCGAAAGAGGACCTGCTCGCGATCTGCACCGAGCAGCACGCGGACGTCGCCTGGGTCCGCGACGCGGAGGAGATCATCGAGGAGGGCTGGCTCGGAGGGGTGCCCGACGACGCGGTGCGGAGCCGGCTCGGCGACGTCGCGCTCGTCCCGTTCGCCCCGACGGCGTTCTTGGACCCGGCGGACACCGGCGAGCAGCGGCTCGTCTGCCGCCACGGCTCGTTGACCGAAGACGAGATGATCGTGCCGCTCCTCGCGTGGGCGCCGCGTCCGTGACCCCGCGTCCCGTGCCCCGTGTCCCCGCCCCCGCGTCCCGTGCCCCGGCCTGGTGATCCGGCAGCGTTTTCGGGTGGGCGCGGTCCGTCTGGCATCATCCTCGCGATGAGCGGAACCGAGGAGTCGCACCCGCCCACCGCCGTCTCCCCCGACGAGGTGCTGCCGGCGCCGGGCCGCCCGCCACGGCCAGGCGCTCCAGCGGGCGCCGCCGGCGCCGCCGGAGAAGAGGGCGAAGAGCGCCGCGAGGCCGTCGAGCAACCCGGCAAGGTGATGCGGATCGGCACCATGGTCAAACAGCTCCTCGACGAGGTTCGCCAGGCGCCGATGGACGAGGCCGGCCGGGCACGCCTGAAGGAGATCTACGAGCAGTCCGTCCGCGAGCTGTCCTCGGGGCTCTCGCCGGACCTGGTCCAGGAGCTCGACCGGATGGCCCTTCCCTTCGAAACCGAGATCCCCTCGGAAGCCGAGCTCCGCGTGGCCCAGGCCCAGCTCGTCGGCTGGCTGGAGGGGCTTTTCCACGGGATCCAGGCCACCCTCATGGCCCAACAGATGGCGGCGAGGGCGCAGCTCGACCAGATGCGCCAGCGTGGCCTGCCCCGTCCCGACGAGGACGCCACGGTGACGCCCCACCCGGGGACCTATCTCTGACGCCCTGAGCCCAGAGGCCTTCCGAGTGGCCGCTCGGCGGCGCTCCAGGCGGTCCCCGGATGTGGCGCTTGTGGCCGGACGGTAAACTCACCCCATGCCGATGGTGGTCACAACGAAGGATTGCACCGCGCTCAGCGACGCCGAGCTGGAAGAGCTGGCCGATCTCGGAGTGGAATCGTCAGGGTTCGACATCGGGTTCCTCTCCAAAGAACGCGAGGCGTGGGTCCTCGTGACCACCGTGAGAGACGGCCGAAAGCTTCGCGGCTACTCGTTGTGCACGCTCGAGCGCATCGGGGGCACTCCCTCGTTGCTCGTGGGCGTGGCGTCGGTCGACCGCACGAGCCGGGCGGAGACCGCCCTCAAGGCCATGATGGGGGACCAGTTCCGCCGCGCCCTTCTCGCCTTCCCCGACGAGGACGTGCTCCTCGGGACGCGTCTGCTGTCCCCCGACGGCTTCCGGGCGTTCGCCGGCCTGTCCGACGTCGTGCCGACCGTGGGTCACCGGGCGTCTGGCGAGGAGCGGGCGTGGGCCAGGCGGCTCGCGAGGCGCTTCGGCGCGGAGTCGAGGCTGAACGACCGGAGCTTCGTCGTGAAGGGCGACGGCTCGACCGCCGGCGGTCTGGACTTCTCTCACCCCAAGGCCAAGATCCCCGAGGGCGCGACGGAGCTGTTCGACGGGCTCGACGCGAGCCGCGGCGACCGTTTGGTGGCGTTCGGATGGGCGATGGCAGAGGACCTGGCCGGAGGAAAGTTCTCCCGCTGACGGTTTCGCGGGCGGCGCTGTCTCCCGCGCTCAGCCCTTGGGCAACATCGCCTGACAGATCTTGTAGCTGTGCCCTGCGCGAGGGGAGCTGAGCGCCACCAGCAGGTAGTGCGGGGAGAATCCCAGCGCCGTCGCGAGCGGCCGCCCCATGAGCCGTTCGCGCCGTGAGGCGTCGAGCGCCCGCACCGCTCGCGCGTCTTCGACCGGCAGCCACACGTCGTCGCGTTCCCAGCCGAACCGCACCCACGTCGAGCCGTCCGTCCGGCGGCGCATCAGCTGTGGCGCCCGCGTCGGCTCGATGAGGGCGATCGACGGCCGGAGCCCGTCGAAGTCCCAGTAGGGGGCGGAGGGGCCATGGAAGCCGAGCAGCGGACCGTCGTGGGTGGTCGTGAGGCGTCCGAGGATCGTCCGGACGCGCCGTCCCTTGAGCGACCCGACGTGACGCGGGGGCGCGACCACCGTCGCCGCCTCGGGCTGGGCGAGGTCGTCGCACTCGGGGTCGTCGGCGAGCCTCGCCTCGACGACGTCGAAGGGCGAGAGGTCCGGCGCGTGGCCGTCTGGCCAGGGGATGCGCAGCCGCATCAAAGAGCCGGAGGCCAGGTCGACCGCGGTCGTGTCCTCGGGGGTGCAGGCGAGCACGAGCAGCCGCAGCAGTGCGCCGCCCGTCATGAGGGTGCGGTCCCGGCGGACGACTCCCCGCAGGAGCGCGCGGCCGGTCGGGGGCTTCCGCCGGGCGGTGGCCGGGGCCGTCGAGCCGGACCGCCCGGACGCCACAGTCCGCTCCGGCGCCACAGTCCGCTCCGGCGCCACAGTCCGCTCCGGCGCGACAGTCCGCTCCGAGAATGGCTGTGGCGCGATGTCCGCCACCGCGACGGCGTCGGGGGGCCAGTCGACGAGCGATGTTTCGTCCCGCCACACAGCGGTGGCGACCTGCTCCCGCCGCCGGTGTGCGCGCGCCGGCGCGCGCCGGCCCCCCTCGCGTCTCGTGCCCCGCAAGAACGTTCCCTCCTCCATCGCCGCCGCGGCCGGCTGCCGGGCGGACGTCTCGGAGCCTATCGGCGCGCCCCCTCCGAGAGGTGGTCAAGTTGCGCGTCGAAGTCTGCGGCGTCGCGGCTCGGCGCGGCGCACACGAAGCCCCGGCAGACGTACGCGGCGCCAGGGGCGCGTCCTTCCCACAGGGGACCGTCGCCCGGCTCCCCCCACGTGACGACCGCATCGGGGAGCCACCTGCGCCGGACGACCTCGAGCAGGTCGGGCCGATCGCCCGCAACGACGACCTGCGCCGCTCCGTGCGTCAGCGCGAGCGCCGCGAGCATGTCCGCCACGGCGAGCGGCTGACCGACGAGGAGTGGGAGCGTCAACTCGGTGATGCGCATGCCAGCGTCCGTCCAACGTCGGAGACCGGTGAGGGCGCCGAGACGGAGGAGCGAGGTCGCAGTCGCCGCGTTCGCCGATGGGAGCGCCCCGTCCACGACCTCTTTTTGCCGGGCGATCAGCGCTTCGGCGTCGTGGCCGGTGGTGAACACGCCGCCGCGCTCGTCGTCCCAGAACAGGTTCACCAGACCGTCCGCCGCTTCCTCGGCGCGCGCGATCCACCCGTGATCCCCCGTCAGAGTGGCGATCCTCGTCGCGCATTCGACGACCCAGGCGTAGTCCGCTGCGAACGCCGGGACGCCACTGTCGGCCGAACGCAGCCACCGGCCGTCAGCGCGCCGGTTTCGCGCGAAGAGATGCGCAGCCGCCTCGAGCGCACGGCGTGCCCATCGGTCCTCGCCGCAGACCCAGGCAGCTTCGGCGAGCGCCGCGGTGAACATCGCGTGCCACTCGGTGAGGACCTTGTCGTCGCGTGCGGGCTGGGGCCGGCGCTCGCGCGCGGCGAGCATCGCCCGCCTCCCGGCCTCCAGCCCTTCGTTCCTTGCGAGGGCGGCACCGATCGGGCGTGACAGGACCGTGCGTCCCTCGAAGTTGCCGGCGTCGGTCACCCCCCACCAGCTGCACAACTCGTCGGCGAGGTCCTCGCCGCCCGTCGCGGCCACGGCTTCCTGCACCTCGCGGGGCGTCCAGGTGGCGTGACCGCCTTCGCTGCCCGCCGCATCCGCGTCGAGGGACGCGCAGAACCCGCCCTGTGTCGTCGAAAGCTCGCGCAGCACGAACTCGACGGTCTCGCGGACGACTTGGAGGTATGTGGGCTTCCCGGTCGTCTGCCACGCATGAAGGTATGCGCGGACGAGCAGCGCCTGATCGCTCAGCATCTTCTCGAAGTGCGGGACGAGCCAGCGCGCGTCGGTCGAGTAGCGAGCGAAACCGCCGGCAAGGTGGTCGTAGATGCCGCCGGCCGCCATCGCGTCGAGCGTCCTCGTGGCCATGGTGCGCGGCGCGGTGAACGGAGACGCAGCGGAAGAAGGAGCAGACGACGAGTCGGCGAACTTGCCCACGTCGGGACGGAGGCACAGCTCGACGAGGGTCGGCCTCGGGAATTTCGGGGCGGGTCCGAAACCGCCCCACGCCGGGTCGAAGCGATCGCGCAGCTCGACGACTGCGCGCGTCGCCACGCTCTCCCACCCCGGCGCGTCGGTGTCCGCGAGCGGTGCGAGCCGGTCGACGGCGCGGGTCTCCTGCGCGATCGCGTGTGCGAGGGCAGTCGCCTGCTTCTCGACGTCCTCGCGGCGCCCCGCCCACGCCTCGGCGACCGCGTCGAGGACGCTTCGGAACGCGGGCATGCCGTGGCGGTCCGACGGCGGGAAGTAGGTCCCGGCGAAGAAGGGCCGTCCGTCGGGGGTGCAGAAGACCGACATCGGCCATCCTCCCGCTCCGGTCATCGCCTGCACCGCGGCCATGTACACGGCGTCGACGTCGGGTCGCTCCTCGCGGTCCACCTTGACCGAGACGAAACGTTCCCGAAGCACGGCCGCGATCTCTGCGTCCTCGAAACTCTCGTGGGCCATCACGTGGCACCAGTGGCAGGCGGCGTAGCCGATGGACACGAACAGCGGCCGGTCCTTGGCCGTAGCGAGCGCGAACGCGTCGGGCCCCCACGGGTACCAGTCGACGGGGTTGTCGGCGTGCTGGCGGAGGTACGGGCTCGACGCATCCCGCAAACGGTTCATCGGTTCGATGGTAGGGGCGATGGGCCGTCTGTAGGGTTGGACGGGAAGGTCGCGCTCGTCACCGGCGCGAGCAGGGGGATCGGGCTCGCGATCGCGCGGCGCTGCGCCGAGGCGGGCGCCTCGGTGATGCTCTCGTCGCGCAAGGCGGACGCGCTCGAAGAGGCCGCGCGCGAGCTCGAAGGGCTCGACGGGGACGTGGCGTGGCACGTCGCGCACGCCGGCGACCCCGACCAGGCGGCGGCGTGCGTCGACGCCACGATCGAGGGTTTCGGCGCGCTCGACATCCTCGTGAACAACGCCGCCACGAACCCCCACTTCGGTCCCCTCCTCGACATCGACCGCGCGCAGGCGGAGAAGGCTCTCGAGGTGAACCTGCTCGGCGTGCTCGCCTGGTGCCAGGCCGCGCACCGGGCGTCGCTCGCCGAGCGCGGAGGGTCCATCCTCAACATCGCGTCGGTGGGCGGCCTCGGTCCGGAGCCCGGGATCGGGTGGTACAACGCGACGAAGGCTGCGGTCATCCACTTGACGCGCCAACTCGCATACGAGCTGGCGCCGGGCGTGCGGGTGAACGCGATCGCCCCGGGGCTCGTGCGGACCCGCTTCGCCCGTGCGCTGTGGCAGCCGCACGAGGAGAGGGTCGCCGCCCAGATCCCGATGGGGCGGATCGGCGAGCCCGACGACGTCGCGACCGCCGCGCTCTACCTCGTCTCGGACGAGGCCTCGTGGATCACGGGGACGGTGCTCACCGTCGACGGCGGCGCGACGAGCCGTCCATCGGGCGGCGTCGCCTGAGGCCGGCGATCACGCGAGCTCTCTGCGGCGGACCTTTCCAGTTGCAGTGCGCGGCAGCCGATCGGTCACCACGAGCTCCTTCGGGGCAGCCCACGGCGGCAGCACCTCGCGCACCGCGTCGACCACCTCCTCCAGGCTCGGCGCCGCCGCCGGGTCGGCGGGGACAACCCATGCGACGACGCGCTCGCCCCACTCGGCATCCGGGCGCCGCCACACCGCCGCCTCCGCGACGCCGGGCAAGGTCGCGATGACCTGCTCGACGGGCACGGGCCAGACCTTCTCGCCCCCGGTCGTGACGACCTCTTCGAGGCGGCCGTGCACGGTGAGGTGCGACCCGGAGAGGCGGCCCCCGTCGCCCGTAGGCAGCCACCCGCCCCGCCCGTCGGGCCCTGCCACCTTCGGATCGGTGCCGTCGCGGTAGGCACGCAGGAGCATCGGCCCCCGAAGGAGGATCTCTCCCGCGGCCCCTTCTGTGGCCCTCCCCGTGCCGATTGCGATCTCCACGCCGTCGAGCGCGACGCCGTCGTAGACGACCCCCGAACCGGTCTCGGTCATCCCGTAGGTGGTGACGACGTTGTCGGGGAGCCCGCTCGGCGGCGCCGCCCCTCCGAGCAAGACGGTGGTGAACACGGCGGGATCGAGCCGCCTCAGCGCCGTCGCGACCAGCGAGACGTGGGTCGCCTCGCCTCGCCGCCCGATCCGCTCGACCTCTGCCGCGTCGAAGCCGGGGAGCACGGTGCAGGGCGTGCCCGTGAGGAGCGCCCGCAGCACGACGGACAGTCCTCCGATGTGCGCGAGCGGGAGGCAGGCGAGCCAGCGGTGCACCGAGGCATCGATCGCCAGGCGCGAGGTCGTGGCACGTGCGCTCGCCTCTACGGCGCCGTGGGTGAGCACGACCCCGCGGGGCGCGCCCGTGGACCCGCTCGTCGCGACGACGACGGCGTCGCCGTCCTCGACCGGGAGCCCATGCGCCAGGGAGACGACGTCGCCGTCGGACGAGACGAGGCGCGACGGCGCGAGCGCCTCGAGGAGCGAGCGGCGGGCGGGAAGAGGCAGGCGCGGATCGAGCGGCGCGACGGCGTCGCCGGTGTCCCAGACTGCGCGCAACGTGTCGACGAAACCCTGCCCACCAGGCACATCGATTGCGACCAGATCCGGCACGGCCGGTAGGTTAGGTGGCCGTGGACACCGTCATCTCCGGCAACCCTCACGACCCTCTCGACGACCTGCGCGCCCTGCCGCTCCCCGAATTCTCGGCGTCGGGTGACTGGCGCGACATCCGCTACGAGACGGCCGAGGGGATCGCGAGGATCACCATCTGCCGTCCCGAGGTGCGCAACGCGTTCCGTCCTCAGACGCTCTTCGAGCTCGCGCGCGCCTTCGAGCTCGCGCGTGACGATCCCGAGATCGGCGTGGTCGTCCTGCGCGGCGAGGGCCCCGACGCGTTCTGCTCGGGGGGGGACCAGCGGATCCGCGGCGACGACGGCTACGTCGGGGACGACGAGCTCGGAAAGCGGGGCGTCGGAAGGCTGAACGTGCTGGACCTCCAGGTCCAGATCCGGCGGCTCCCCAAGCCCGTCGTCGCGAGCGTGGCCGGCTATGCGATCGGCGGCGGCCACGTCCTTCACCTCGTCTGCGACCTCACGATCGCCGCGGACAACGCGCGTTTCGGCCAGACCGGTCCGAAGGTCGGCAGCTTCGACGGCGGCTACGGCGCCGGGCTGCTGGCCCGCACCGTCGGGCTCAAACGGGCCAAGGAGGTCTGGTTCCTCTGCCGCCAGTACGACGCCCGCCAGGCGCTCGACTGGGGGCTGGCGAACGCCGTCGTCCCGCTCGACGAGCTCGAAACCGAGACGGCGGCCTGGTGCCGTCGGATGCTCATGCTGAGCCCGATCGCGCTGCGGATGCTCAAGGGCGGCATGCACGCCGCCGACGACGGGCTCGCGGGGATCCAGCAGTTCGCGGGCGACGCGACCATGCTCTTCTACATGACCGAAGAAGGGCAGGAGGGGCGGAACGCGTACGTCGAACGGCGCCCGCCGGACTTCTCCAAGTTCCCCCGCCGCCCGTGAGCCGGCGATGAGCCGCCGGTGACCACGGCGCCCGCGGCGATCCCCGGCCCGCTGTCGCGGTGGGTCGCCGGCGCGAGGCCCCGCACGCTCGCCGCGGCGGCGGTCCCGGTCCTGGTGGGAACGGCGGTGGGGTGGTGGCTCCGGAGCGGCGCGCCCCCAGGCGTCCACCTCGTCGGTGGGCCCGACACGGTGTTCTGGTGGCGCGCGGTCTTGGCGCTCGTCGTCTCGCTCGCGCTCCAGGTCGGCACCAACTACGCCAACGACTACTCCGACGGCGTCCGCGGGGCAGACCTCGCCCGGATCGGCCCGTTGCGCCTCGTCGGCTCCGGGGCGGCGGCGCCGTCGTCGGTCCGCAACGCCGCGTTCTTCTGCTTCGGGCTCGCCGGTGTCGCCGGCCTCGTGTTGGCGGCCGCGACGACGTGGTGGCTCGTGGCGGTCGGGGCGGCGTGCGTCGCCGCCGGCTGGCTGTACACGGGCGGCCCGCGCCCCTACGGCTACCTCGGGATGGGGGAAGCCTTCGTCTTCGTGTTCTTCGGCGCAGTCGCCACCGTCGGCTCCGCCTACGTGCAGTCCCGCAGTTTCGCCCTGTGGTGGGCGTGCATCCCCGTCGGGCTCCTCGCCACGGCGCTCTTGGAGGCCAACAACCTCCGCGACGTCGCGGGGGACATGGCCGCGGGCAAGCGGACCCTCGCCGTGCGACTCGGTCCGCGCCGGGCGCGCTGGCTGTACGTGGGGTCGCTCGTCGCCGCCGGAGCCGGCACCGTGGGCGTCGGGGTCCGCCGTCCCTGGGCGCTCCTGGCGCTCGCCGCTCTGCCACTCGCCTTGGGCCCCTCGCGAGCGGTGCTGGGTGGAGCGGAGGGCAGGGAGCTGTTCCCCGTGCTCGGGAGGACGGGTCAGTTGCAGGTGGCCGTCGGGGTGCTGCTTGCGTTGGGGATCCTGCTGTGAGGGCGACCTGCGCGACGACACCTGTGCCGCGCGACCTGTGCGGAGTGTCCCCGCGTCAGGCCGGCGAGTCGAGGAACGCAGCGACGATCCGCGCGCAGAGCTCGGGCTGCACGAGGTGGACCGCATGACCGGCGCCGGGCACGAGGGAGAAGACGCCGGAAGCGGCGCGCCGGGAGAGGCGTCTGGCCGCGAGCGCGAACCGCACGTCGTCCGCGCCGGCGATCGCCAGGAGCGGAACTTGGAGGGTGCCGAGGGCCTCCCACAGGGGCGACTGGGAACCCGTGCCGGCCAGCCGCAAGCTCGAGGCGAGGCCCGCCGCGGTGTTCCGACGACGCTCCTCGAGCCCCGGGTCGCGCACGTCGGCGAACATCGGCGCAGCCACCCACCGCCCGAGGAAGCCTTCGAGGTCCGCTTCGACCTGTTCGGCAAGAGCTTCGTCGCGAGCCCGCCGTTCCTCGCGACGCACCGCATCGTCGATCCCCGCGGTGCCGCCGATCAGGACGAGGCGGCGGAGTCCCGGCGGCGCGGCGAGGGCGGCGTGGAGCGCGACGCGCGCCCCGAGCGAGTATCCGAGGAGGTCGAACGGCTCTCCGGCAGGCGACGCGACGTCCACGAGCATCGAAGCGGAATCGGAAAGACCTGCCCGGACGTCCGACGAGCCTGCGTGTCCCGGCAGGTCGACCGAGACGAGCTGCCGGCCGGTCCCGACGAGCTCTGCGAAGCGACCCCACGAACGGCCGGTCTGGGTGAAACCGTGCGCGAGCACCAGCCGCGGGCCGGATCCGCTGGTCTCGGCGTGCAGCACGTGCGATGAGCGTAGTGCAGGCCACTTTCGCGGCGACCCTTGTCGACGAGTGGGTACGCGCCGGCATCCGCGACGCGGTGCTCTGTCCCGGCTCGCGCTCGACGCCGCTCGCGCTGGCGATCGCCCGGCGCGAAGAGCTGCGCGTCCACGTCCGGCTCGACGAACGCGGTGCAGGGTTCTTCGCGCTCGGGCTGGCCAACACGACCGGCCGTCCGGTCGTCGTGTGCGTCACGAGCGGCACGGCCGCAGCGGAGCTCCACCCCGCCGTGGTCGAGGCGCAGCACGCCCGGGTGCCGCTCATCGTGTGTACCGCCGACCGGCCGCCCGAGCTGCACGGGGTGGGTGCGCCGCAGACGATCGACCAGCGTGGCATCTACCCCGGCGTGCTGCGATGGGCCGCCGACCCGGGGGTCCCGGTCGAGGAGACCGCGTGGTCGTGGCGGTCCCTCGGGGCGCGCGCCGTCCTCGAGGCACGCTCCGGGCCGATGGGGCCTGGGCCTGTCCATCTGAACCTCGCCTTCCGTGAGCCGCTCGTCGCCGAACCGGGTCCGCTCCCTCCGGGTCGAGACGACGGCGAGCCGGCGCACCGGGTGGCGGTGCACGCGGGGGTGGTTGGTCCATGGCGATGGCCCGGCGCAAACGGCGTGCTCCTCGCCGGTTCCGGCTGCGGGCCGCGCGCCGGCGTGCTCGCGCTCGCAGAGCACCTCGGATGGCCGGTCCTCGCCGATCCACGGTCGGGCTGCCGGGCCACCCACGAGCACGTCGTCGCAGCCGCGGACGCCATCGCGCGCCACGCACCGGCGCGGCTTCGTCCCGAGGTGGTCGTACAGCTGGGCGCCTCGTGGGCCTCGAAGGCCCTCCCCGCCTATCTCGGTGGCGTCGAGACGATCGCAGTCGACCCGTGGTGGCGGTGGGACGACGCCGACCGCAGGGTGTCTGTCGTCCACCGCGCCGACCCGGCGGCGTGGCTCGCCGCCGCGCTCGACCTGCCTGCTCCCCGGCCGTCTTCTGGATGGCTGGAGGGGTGGCAGGACGCCGAACGGGCGTCGCAGAAGGCGATCGACGCAGCGCTCGGCGACGCGGAGCTGACCGAGCCGCTCGTCGCACGCCGGATCGCCCGCGACATCGGTGACGACGCGCTGGTCGTCGTCTCTTCCTCGATGCCTGTGCGCGACCTCGAGTGGTTCGCACCGCAGAGGACCTCGCCCTTGAGGGTGCTCGCCAACCGGGGCGCGAACGGCATCGACGGCGTGTGCTCGACGGCCCTCGGTGCGGCGGCTTCTGCCGCAGGCCCCGTGGTCGCGCTCGTCGGGGACCTCGCGTTCTTCCACGACCTCTCCTCGCTCGTCGCGCCGGTCGGCTCCACGCAGGGCAGTTGCACGATCGTGGTCGTCGACAACGGCGGCGGCGGCATCTTCGAGTTCCTCCCCCAGGCGACCATCCTCCAGCGGGCGGAGTTCGAGCGCGTCTTCGCGACGCCGCATCGACCCGGCGTGCTCGCCGCGGCGGCCGGGCTGGGGATCGCCAGCCTCGACGCCTGCACGCCCGGCGAGCTCGGCGAGGCCGTGCGCGCGGCGACCTCGACGAGCGGCGTCACCGTGGTACGTGCGCGGGTCCCCTCCCGCCAGGAGAACGTCGATGTCCACGAACGCGTGCACGCCGCCGTCGGCGCGGCGCTGGCGGACGTCGGAGTGCTCGGATAGGTATGGCAGGCTGGACCGATGCCGCCCCTCTCGGAGGATCTCAGATTCCGCGGGCTCGTCCACCAGGCAACCGACGAGCGGCTGTGGGACCGGCTCGACAACGACCGGCTGACCCTCTACATCGGTTTCGACCCCTCGTTCTCGAGCCTCCACATCGGGAGCCTGCTCCAGCTGGCGCTCCTGCGCCGGTTCCAGCTGGGGGGGCACCGGCCCATCGCGCTCGCAGGCGGCGCCACGGGCATGATCGGGGACCCGGGCGGAAAGAGCGAGGAGCGCCAGCTCCTGAGCCGTGAGATGCTCGCCGCGAACGTCGAGGGCATCCGCCCGCAGCTCGCGCGCTTCGTCGATCTCGACGACGGCCTGCTGCTCGACAACGCGTCGTGGCTCTCGGAGCTTCCGCTCATCGAGTTCCTGCGCGACGTCGGCAAGCACTTCACCGTCAACCAGATGGTCGCCAAGGAGGCGGTGCGCGCACGCCTGGAGCGGCCGGACCAGGGGATCTCCTACACCGAGTTCAGCTACGTGCTCCTCCAGGCGTACGACTTCCTCCGGCTCCACGAGGACTACGGCTGCGAGCTCCAGGTCGGCGGGAGCGACCAGTGGGGGAACATCACGATGGGGGTGGAGCTCATCCGCAAGCTGTCGGCGAAGCCGGTCCACGGCATGACGACGCCGCTCGTCTTGAAGGCCGACGGGACCAAGTTCGGCAAGACGGCGTCGGGGGCGGTGTGGCTCGACGCGGAGCTCACGAGCCCGTTCCGCTTCTACCAGTTCCTCCTGCAGGCCGAAGACGCGGTGGTCGGCGCCTGGCTGCGGTACTTCACCTTCCTCGACCACGACCAGATCCTGGCCCTCGACGAAGAGACCACCGAGCACCCCGAGCGGCGAGCCGCGCAGCGGGCGTTGGCCCACGAGGTGACGGTGCTCGTGCACGGCCCCGACGAGACGGATCGCGCGGAGCGCGCGTCGCACGCCCTGTTCGGCGAGGAGATCGCGGAGCTCGACGAGCGGACCTTGCTCGACGTCGTCGGTGAGGCGCCGTCGACGACGGTGCCCCGCGAGGCTGTCGTCCGTGGCGAGGTGAGCCTTGTCGACGCGCTGGCGTCCTGCGGGCTCACGTCCTCGCGTGGCGAGGCGCGCCGCACGATCTCCCAGGGCGGCGCCTACCTCAACAACCGACGGGTGCAGGACGTGGAACGGATGCTCGTCGTCGGGGACCTTCTCCATGATCGTTACGTGGTGCTGCGGCGGGGCCGCCGCGACTACCACCTGCTCGTCGCCGGATGACGAGTGCGGTCCGGCGCAGGTGATCGCCAGGGCATGGCTCTGGGTCGGCGCCCTCGTCGTCGTCGCCATCGGGGTCGTCGCGTTCGTGACGCTCGGTCACGCGCGTCCCGGCTCGCCGGCGCAACGACTCGAGAGCTGGGTCAAGAGCTCCAGCCTCGGCCAGGACGTGGGCACGCTCGAGGGCGACGGCAGGGACCTCGGGAAGGTGCTCGCTGCCCACAGGGGCATCGGTGCGGTCCACACGGTGTGCGCGGCGATGGCCGACGACGCGCAGACATACAACGGCGACCTTCCCTCTCCGGACTCGATGGTCACCCAGCTCCTCGCGCGCGCCTACGGCCTCGAGTACGACGCGGCGGAGTCCTGCTACCGCGCCCGCTCGGCGCGCGCACCGCTCCTCGGCGTCTCCTCCCGAGATCGTTCCCGCGCGACGGCCCTCTTCGATCGCGCCTTGCGGCGTATCGCACTGCTCACCGGTCGGACGGTGCCGACGACGACCACGACGGCCCCCGATCTCACAGGGACATCGGCGTTCTGATGGAGGGGCGATGACGACCGGTGCGCACCGGGGCGAGCTCGACGACCGCCTCCGCCGCCGGGTCCTGTGGGCGATGCCGACGGGGCTGTACGTGGTGGGGAGCGCGTCGGCCGGCAGAGTGAACCTGATGACCGCGAGCCTCGCGGTCCAGGTCGCGACGGAGCCGAAGCTGGTCGGCGTCGCGATCGACGTGTCCTCGGTGACCCACGGGTTGATCGCGTCGGGCGGCGCCTTCGCGCTGAGCCTCCTGCGCCGGGAGGACCGCAATGTCGTCCGCCGGTTCGTGAAGCCGGTGCCGGACTCGGAGGTGACGACCGAGGGCGGCGCCGTGGCGTCCATCGGCGACGAGCCCGTCGAGGTCCACGTGACCGGGGCCCCGGTCCTCGGGCGCGCGGTCGCCTGGCTCGACTGCGAGGTCCGTCACCGTCTCGAGCTCGGGAGCCACGACCTCTTCGTCGGCGAGGTGGTCGCGGTGGGAGGACCCGAGGGCGACGTGGGGCCCGTGCTCCGGATGGAGGACACCCGGATGAACTACGGCGGTTGAGGCGGCCCGCCTACTTCGGCCGGAGATCGACCCGGAGCGTCAGGACGCCGTCGTCGAGCGTCACCTCCGCATCGCCGATCATGGCGAAGTCCATGTAGTCGAGCTGCGCCTGCTCTCTGAACCGTTGGCGCTCGGGACCTTCCACCGGCGGCAGACCCCGATCCTTCACTGCCTCGGCACGTTCACGGAACCGGGCGACCATCGCGTGCGGGTCGAAATCCATCGTCGACGCAGCTTACGAGCGGTCCAGCGGTCCTCGCACGGAGGTCCCGTGGCGACGGGCACGGCTACGGCGAGGGACTACAATGGCCGGACGGCCTGGCCCCGCCGCAGGGAGCGGTGGGTCGGTGTCGGCCCAGGTCGTCTACATGGCCCCCGGCTCGGTCGAGCAAGCGTCTCGGGCCCGGGCGGGCAAAAGGGAGTGGTCGTGAAGAAGGGACGCCATCGGCGCTTCGAAGAAGCGCGAAGCCTCAAGCGTTCGGTCACCACCGCTTCGGAGCGGTGCCCGGAATGCGGTGCCGAGCCCGAAGACGTGCACGCCTCGTGGTGCCTCGCCGAGGAGGACCAGTACGACCGGATCCTCGGCTCTCTCGCGCCCTCCCACGACGACTGGGAGAAGGACCCGCTCGACGACTGACCGCCGATTCGACGACTGACCGCCGACTCAGCTCAGTCGCGGCGCCGGACGGCCGGGTGGGGGAGCGGCGCTCGGACCCGGCGGCGACGGTCCTCGAGGTAGGCCGTGAGCGTGCGGTGGACCTTCTTGCTCGTCATCGCCACGAGCTCGTCGGCCATCTCCTCGTAGACCGGCTTCGTCCCGACGAAGGCCTCGTGGGACTCGGTGCACCACCATGCGAATTCCTCGCCGCCCGCCCCCCAGTGACGCCGGTCCCACTGACCGAGCGTGGAGGTGACGTGGCCGTCGTCGGCGACCTGGTCCTCGCGGCGCAGCGGGAGCTGCCAGCAGACCTCGGGCTTCAAGTCGAGTGGACGCTCCCCCCGCGAGAGCGCGGCCTGGTGGAGCGCGCAGCCCGGGCCCGTCGGGAAGCCGGGCCGGTTCAAGAAGATGCACGCACCGTCAACGAGACGGGTCACCGTCTCGCCCTTCTTGGTCGTGCGCGTGATGCCCTTGCGTTCGGCACGGCCCCGGAACTGCCACTCCTTCGAGGTCAGGGTCGCGGCGACCTGCTCCACGCGCCGCACGTCGGCAGCGTCGACGAAATGCGCCCCGTAGGAGCAACACCCGTGGACGAGCTCGGGTGCGGGCTCGGTGAGCACCCCCTGGCATCCGCGGCCGTAGATGCAGGTCCAGCGGCTGGTGAGGAAGGTCACGTCGAACACCCAGGTGCGGTCCTCGTCGGGATCCTCGAAGCTCACCCACTCGTGCACGGGCACGCCGCGTCGGCCGGTCGTCATCGCGGCGGACCCTAGCCCGTACAATGGCCCCATGGCACGGACCGCTGAGCAACTTGCTGTCGTCACCCTGATGCCCGAAGCGCGGGAGGTGGTCCGTGCGGCGCTCGCGGACGAGCGGGACGCCGAGCACCTCGCGCTGTGGCTCGAGGTGCGCGGCGTGCAGCACGCCCAGTTCGTCTACGACCTCTACTTCCAGTCTGCGACCGACGCCGGCGACGACGACGCGGTCTTCGAAGACGGCGACCTCACGGTCGTGGTCCCGAAGGAGAGCGTGGACAGGTTGCGCGGCGCGCGGCTCGAGTGGAGCGCCGAGGGGGAGGGCGGTCTCGTCCTCGTGAACCCGAACACCCCGGCGCCCGAGGAGCTCGGCGTCCCAGCAGACGTGATGGCCGCCGGTCTCGAGGGGCCGCTCGGGAGCCGGGTCACGGCGGTGCTCGAGCAGGCAGTGAACCCGTCGATCGCCTCCCACGGCGGGCGCGCGGACCTCGTGGCGATGGACGAGGGCGGCGGGGTCGCGTACCTGCGCCTCTCGGGCGGGTGCCAGGGCTGCGCGATGTCGCGGATGACCCTCACCCAGGGCATCGAGGCGGCGCTGCGCGAAGAGGTGCCGGAGCTCACCCGGGTGGTCGACGTGACGGACCACGCGGGGGGCGCGAACCCCTACTACTAGAAACACCGTGACGGCCTGGGGGGTGGTGGCCGTCTGCGGGATCGGCGGGGGAGCTGCCGGCCCGTTGCTCGACACGCTGGCGCGCAAGGTCCGTCGCCCCGCCGCGCGCTCCGTCGAGCTGGCTGTCGCCGGCGGCGCCGCATCGGCGGTCGCACCTGTCGCGGGTGAGCCCGCGCCGCGCCGGGCGGCGGGCTGGGAGCTCGCCGCGGTGGTGGTGGTCGCCGCGGCGGCATGCGCGCTCGCCGCGGTGCGGCTCGGTGCCGTCCCGCAGCTCGCGGCGTACTGCGTGCTCGCCCTTTCGCTCCTCACGGTGGCGGTGACCGACCTGCGCACCGGCCTCGTCCCGCGCAGGTTCGTCTACGCGGCGACCGCGGTCGTCGGCGCCGCGCTGCTCGCGGCCTCCGCGGCGGATGACTCGTGGCGGCCGGCGCTCGATGCGCTGATCGGTGCCGCCGTCGCCTTCGCCGTCTTCGCGCTGGTCTGGTGGATCTCGCCCAAGGCGATGGGGTTCGGCGACGTCCGGCTAGCCGGCCTGTGCGGCGGCGCGCTCGGCTGGCTCGGCTTCGCGCCGCTCTACCTCGGCTTCCTCGCCGCGTTCGTCGCAGGCGCCCTCATGGGCCTTGCGGTGCTCGTGACCCACGGTCGCCGTCGCTTCCCGTTCGCCCCCGCGCTGGCGCTGGGCACGATGTTCGGGGTCCTGTGGGGCGCCTGGCTCGGCCACCTCTGGCTCCACGGCTAGGCGCCCGGCGGCTCGGTAGCGTGGTGAGGTGCTGCGCTTCCTGACCGCCGGCGAGTCCCATGGCAAGGCCCTCGTGGTCGTGGTCGACGGGCTGCCCGCCGGGCTCCGGGTGACCGTCGAGGACGTGGCCGAGGAGCTCCGACGGCGACGGCTCGGGTTCGGGCGGGGCCCTCGCATGCGGTTCGAGGCCGACGAGGTGACGCTCCTCGGCGGCGTCCGCCACGGGAGGACGCTCGGCTCGCCGGTCGCCATCGAGATCGGCAACACCGAGTGGGAGCGCAAGTGGACCGAGGAGATGTCGCCTGCGCCCGGTACGCCGTCTTCGGTGCTCACGAGGCCCCGCCCCGGCCACGCCGACCTCGCAGGCATGCTCAAGCACGGCTTCGACGACGCACGTGACGTGCTCGAGCGGGCCTCGGCACGCGAGACCGCGGCGAGGGTCGCGGCGGGGGCCCTGGCGAAGCTCCTCCTCGCACGTCTCGGCATCCAGATCCTGAGCCACACCGTGGCGCTCGGTCCCGAACGGGCGAAGGAGGGCACGAGGCCCCGGCCCGAGGACCTCGAGCGGATCGACGCATCCCAGGTGAGGACGGCCGACCCCGACGCCGAGGAGCGGATGGTCGCCGCCGTCAAGGCGGCCGCCAGGGACGGGGACTCGCTCGGCGGGGTGGCCGAGGTCCTCGCCTACGGCGTGCCCGTGGGGCTCGGGAGCCACGTGCAGTGGGACCGCAAGCTCGACGGGCTGTTGGCCCAGGCCCTCATGAGCATCCAGGCCGTGAAGGCCGTGGAGATCGGCGACGGCTGGGACATCGCGCGGCGGCGCGGCTCCGAGGCCCACGACGCGATCTATCTCGACCCCACGGCCACCACATCGGGCGGGTACGTCCGCACGACGGCGCGTGCCGGTGGGGTCGAAGGCGGCATCACGGTCGGGGGGCTCCTCGTCGCACGCGCCGCGATGAAGCCGCTCGCCACGCTCAGCCGGCCGGTCATCGAGACGGTCGACGTCGCGACCAAAGAGCCGGCCGTGAGCTTCAAGGAGCGGACCGACGTCACCTCGGTGCCCGCGATGGGCGTCGTCGCCGAGACGATGACGGCGCTCGTCCTCGCGGGGGAGGCGCTACGCAAGTTTGGGGGGGACTCGGTCGAAGAGCTCGTGCGGAACCGGGACGGCTACCTCGCGTCGCTCGGGGCCACGCTGTCGCCACCCGAGCCCGCATGAGCGCGGTGCCGGCTTCGAGTCGCGCTCGCCCCCGCCGCGTGCTGCTCGTCGGGATGATGGGCGCCGGCAAGACGACCGTCGGCCGCCTGCTGGCGAGCCGGCTCGGCTGGAGCTACCTCGACTCGGACGAAGAGGTCGAGGCCTTCTCCGGGCACACCGTGAAGGAGCTCTTCGAATCGGGCGGGGAGCGGGCGTTCCGGCCGCTCGAGAGCAAGGCGCTCGCGGCTGCACTGCAGGGGGACGCGCCCGCCGTCGTCTCCGTCGCAGGCGGCGCCGTGCTCGACCCCGCGAACCGCGCGCTCTTGCGGCGCGCGGGGACGGTGGTGTGGTTGCGTGCGTCGCCTGCGACGCTGTTCGAGCGGGTGCGCGCCGACACCGTGGCTGCGTCAGAGGCGCTTCCTGGCTCCGGCGACCACCGCCCCCTCCTCGACCACGACCCCGCGGGCACCCTCGTCCGGCTCGACGCCGAGCGCCGTCCCCTCTACCAGGAGGTCGCCGACGCGGTCGTCGACGTCGACGGGCTGGACCCGGGGGCTGTGGCCGACCAGGTGCTCGAGGAGGTCGCCACGACGGTGGCGCCGAACGGCCGATGAGCGACGTGATCACCGTGCCGGTGTCGGCGGCCAGCGCGCACTACGACGTCGTCGTGGGAAAAGGCGCGGTGCGCGAGCTCGCCCGCCTCGTCGCAACGGCCGCGCCGGCAGCGCGCCAGGCCGCCGTGGTGGCCGACGACGAGGTGGCCGCGACCGGCTGGTTCGCCTCCGTCGACCCCGGCCTGCCCTTCGAGACCTACACCGTGCCGAGCGGGGAGCGGGCGAAGACGATGCACACCGTGGAGGCGCTCTGCGCCGGATTCGCACGCGACGGCCTCGCGCGGGGCGACGTGGTCGTGGCCGTCGGCGGCGGCGTCGTCTCCGACCTCGCCGGCTTCGCGGCGGCGTGCTACCACCGCGGCACCGCCTACTGCACCGTGGCGACGACGCTCCTCTGTCAGGTCGACGCGGCGATCGGCGGGAAGACGGGCGTGAACCTCCCCGAGGGGAAGAACCTCGTGGGCGCCTTCTGGCAGCCGCGCGCCGTCGTCTGCGACACGGCGCACCTGTCGACGCTGACGCAGCGCGAGTGGGCCTCGGGGCGTGGCGAGATGGCGAAGTACACCTTCCTCGGCGAGCCCGGGCTCCCGGGGCTCGCGCTGGAAGAGCAGATCGCGCGTTGTGTGGCGCTCAAGGCGGCGTTCGTCGAGTCCGACGAGCGCGAGGCCGGACGGCGGGTCCTGTTGAACTACGGCCACACCCTCGCGCACGCCCTCGAGGCCGTCGCGCTCGGACGCGGCGCGCAGCTCGCCCACGGAGAGGCGGTCGCGGTCGGGCTCGTCTACGCTGCTCTGCTCGCGCGCCGTCTCGGCCGCATCGGGGACGCGCAGGTGGCGTTCCATCGCGAGGTGCTCGCGCGCTTCGCGTTGTCCGACCGGTTCCCCGCCGAGCTGGCGGACGTCGACCCGAAGGAGCTCCTGGCGTTCATGGCAAGGGACAAGAAGGCTTCCCACGACCTCACCTTCGTGCTCGACGGGCCCGACGGGGTCGCCGTCGTCCACGATGTCGCGCCCGACGACGTGCTCTTCGCACTGGAGGAGCTCCGGTGCACCTGACCCTCCTTTCGGGTCCGAACCTTGACCTCCTCGGCACCCGCGAGCCCGAGGTGTATGGCATGGACACCCTCGAGCGCCACGTCGAGCGCGCCACGGCGGCCGCCGGTGCACACGGCTGGACCCTCGACCACTTCCAGACCAACGACGAGGGGGCGCTCGTCGACGCGGTCCACCGCGCGCGCGGCACCGCCGACGCCATCGTCGTGAACGCAGGCGCGCTCACCCACACGAGCTGGTCGCTGCACGACGCGCTCGCCGCCTACGACGGCGTGGTCGTCGAGCTCCACCTCTCGAACCCGGCGGCGCGCGAGCCCTTCCGCCACACGTCGGTGATCGCGCCGGTCGCAGACGGTCTCGTCGCGGGCATGGGGGGTCTCGGCTACGAGCTGGCGGTCGAAGCGGCCGTGCGTCTCGCCGGTAGGAGCGGGAGCGGCGAGAAGGGCGACCGATGAGGCCCCTCGAGACCCGGTCCCGTCTCGATCGCCTGCGCGAGCGGTTCGACGGCGCCGGGATCGACGCGCTGGTGGTCACCGAGCTCCAGAACGTCCGGTACCTGACCGGCTTCACCGGATCCGCAGGAGTGCTCGCAGTGACCCGCGCCGGGGCGCTGCTCACCACCGACGGCCGCTACCGCACGCAGTCCGACGAGCAGGTCGAGGCCGCGGGAAGCAGCATCGAGATCTCCATCGGCGCGCTCGGGGCGCAGCGCGACGCGGTGCGGTCCTTCCTGTCGGGCGGTCCGCACTCGGCGCGCATCGGACTCGAGGCGGACCACGTCAGCTGGAGCGAGAGCCGCCACTGGGCCGACCGGCTGGGCGAGATCGTCCCGGCGAGCGGGCAGGTGGAGTCGCTGCGTGAGCGGAAGGACGGGGGAGAGATCGACCGCATCGCCCGGGCGGCGCAGATCGCGGACCGCGCCCTCGAAGAGGTGCTCTCCATGCTGTCGGAGGGTGTGAGCGAGTCCGAATTCGGGCTCGCGCTCGACACCGCCATGCGGCGGGGCGGAGCGGAGGCCGCCGCCTTCGAGACGATCGTGGCGTCCGGCCCCAACTCCGCGAAGCCGCATCACCGTCCGACCGAGCGCATCATCGGTCACGGCGACCCCGTGGTGGTCGACTTCGGGGCGCTCTTCGAGGGCTACCGGTCGGACATGACGCGGACGTTCTTCGTCGGTGGCGAGCCCGAAGGCGAGCTCGCCCGGGTCCTCGAGGTGGTGCGCGAGGCGCAGGCCAAGGGCGCGGCCGCCGTCGCCCCCGGCGTCTCGTGCAGGGGGATCGACGAGGTCTGCCGGGCGGTGATCTCGGAGGCCGGCTGGGGCGACCGGTTCGAGCACGGCACGGGCCACGGCGTCGGTCTCGACATCCACGAGGCCCCGGCGGTCAGCCCGCTGGGCACTGCTACCCTGGCCGAAGGCATGGTCGTCACGGTGGAACCCGGGGTCTATCTCCCGGGCGCCGGCGGCGTCCGGATCGAGGACACCATCGTGGTGACCGAGAACGGCAGCCGGCCCCTCACGAATTTCGTGAAGGCTGCCGTCGCGTAAGCACACCGAGCACAGCGCACCGAGCACAGCGCACCGAGCACAGCGCACCGAGCACAGCGCACCGAGCACAGGAGCACTACGAAAACGATGCCCGTCTCCACCAACGACCTGAAGAACGGCATGACGCTCGATCTCCCGGAGGGCCTCTTCTCCGTGGTCGAGTTCCAGCACGTGAAGCCAGGGAAGGGCGGCGCGTTCGTCCGCACCAAGCTGAAGAACGTGCGGACCGGCGCCGTGGTCGACAGGACGTACCGTGCCGACGAGAAGCTCGAGCAGGCGATCATCGACAAGCGCGAGATGCAGTTCCTCTACCGCGACGGTGACGACTACGTCTTCATGGACTCGACGAGCTACGAGCAGATGCAGGTGCCGCGCGGCTCGCTCGGCGACGCGGCGAACTACCTGAAGGAGGGGAACGCCGCCCACCTCCAGATGTACGGAACTGACATCGTCGGGGTCGACCTCCCCGCGGCGGTCGAGCTGACGGTGACGGTCACCGAGCCCGGACTCCAGGGCGACCGCGTGTCGGGAGCCCGCAAGCCGGCGACGCTCGAGACCGGGCTCGTCGTGCAGGTGCCGCTGTTCGTGAGCCCGGGCGAGTCGATCCGGGTGGACACGCGGACCGGGGAGTACCTGACCCGGGCCTGAGCCCGGCGACGAGGACCACGTGCCAGCCGACGAGCCGACGCGCCACCAGTCGCGCGAACGCGCCCTGGGTCTCCTCTACGAGGCGGAGATGAAGGGGGAGGAGCCCGGCGCCGTCCTCGAGGCCCTGGCCGTCCCGGCGGACCCGTTCGCCGCGCAGCTCGTGACGGTGACGGCGCGCCACCGCCCCCGGGCGGACGAGCTGGTCGGCGAGGCGTCGATCGGGTGGCCCCTCGACCGGATGGCCGTGGTCGACCGGTTGGTCCTGCGCATGGCCGTCGCCGAGCTCCTCGAGCCCGGCGGGCCGCCGACGGCCGTCATCCTCGACGAGGCGGTCGAGCTCGTGAAGACCTACTCGACCGAGGAGTCGGGCGCCTTCGTGAACGGGATATTGAGCACCATCGCGACCCGCGTGCGGTAAGGTCAACTCACCGTGAAGCGGGTCCCGTGAGGCCCGTACGGACTGGAGGAGCAGTGGCCGAACGCGAGCGCAGCCATACCCGCGGCCGCACCTTCGTTCCCCGCTCCCAGGTCCTCTCCGCGACAGACGTGCACCGCGCACTCGTGCGGATGGCGCACGAAGTCGCCGAACGAAACGGGGGCCTCGACGACGTCGTCCTCGTCGGTCTGCAGACCGGCGGCGTCCCGCTCGCGCAACGGATCGCCGAGGTGCTGCGCGAGGCGGAGGGCGTCGACATCCCGGTCGGCACGCTCGACGTCGCCTTCTACCGCGACGACATCGGCCTGCGCCCGGTGCTGCCCGAGGCGGCGACCGAGATGCCGCTCGACCTCACGGGCAAGGTGGTCGTCCTCGTCGACGACGTGCTCTACACCGGGCGCACCGTGCGCGCGGCGCTGCACGCGTTGAGCGACTTCGGCCGCGCACGCGCGGTGCAGCTGGCGGTGATGGTCGACCGCGGCCACCGCGAGCTGCCGATCCGCCCCGACTTCGTCGGAAAGAACCTGCCGACCCGCAGCTCCGAGATGGTGGACGTCTCCGAGGACGGCGTGACGATCGGGACGCTGCAGTGACACACCTGCTCTCGATCAACGACCTCGGCCGCGACGGCATCGAAGAGGTGCTGCGGGTCGCGGCGGCGTTCGCCGAGGTCGAGTCGAGACCGATCCGCAAGGTCCCGACGCTTCGGGGCAGGGCGGTGGCGACGCTGTTCTTCGAGGACTCGACGCGCACCCGGCTCTCGTTCGAGACCGCGGCGAAGCGGCTCTCTGCCGACGTGCTCTCGTTCTCGGCGGCGGCCTCCTCGCTGAAGAAGGGCGAGTCCATCCGCGACACCGTGGAGACCGTCGAGGCGATGGGGATGGACGCGCTCGTGGTGCGCCACTCGTCGAGCGGCGTGCCGGTCCAAGTGAGCCGGTGGGTGAAGCGGTGCAAGGTGGTCAACGGGGGCGACGGCTGGCACGAGCACCCGACCCAGGCGCTCTTGGACTGCTTCACGGTGCAGCAGGTGCGCGGGGCCGTAGACGGCGCCCGGGTCGTCGTGGTCGGCGACATCCGCCACAGCCGCGTGGCGCGCTCCCAGGTGCTCGCCTACAGCGCGCTCGGCGCGTCGGTGACGCTCGTCGCGCCGTCGAGCCTGCTCCCGCCTTCTTTGGAGGGGTGGCCGGTCGAGGTCACCGACGACCTCGACGCGGAGCTGCCCAAGGCCGACGTGGTGTCGCTGCTGAGGCTCCAGGCCGAACGCGGCAGCGGTGCGTTCGTGCCCAGCCTTCGCGAGTACACCGCGCGCTTCGGCCTCACCGCCCGCCGCGCGGCCCTCCTCGACCCCGGCGCGATCGTGACGCACCCCGGCCCGATGATCCGCGGCGTCGAGATCGCAAGCGACGTCGCGGACCTGCCGCAGTCGGTCGTCACCCGTCAGGTGACCAACGGAGTGGCCGTCCGCATGGCCGTCCTCTTCCTCCTCCTCGGCGGTGTGATGTGAACGGGCCGCTCGTGCTTCGCGGGGGCGAGGTCGTCGACTCGAGCGGCCGCCGGCGCGCCGACGTGGTGATCGCAGAGGGCGTGGTGCGAGCCGTCGGCCCGGACGCGGCGGGCCATGCGCCCCGAGGCGCGCGCGTCCTCGACGCCTCCGGCTGCGTGGTGGCGCCCGGGCTCGTCGACATCCACGCGCACCTCCGCCAGCCGGGGAGGGAGGAGGCCGAGACGGTGGAGTCAGGTGGCCGCGCGGCGGCCCTCGGCGGCTACACGGCGGTCGTCGCCATGCCCAACACCGAGCCGCCGGTCGACTCGGCCGCCGTCGCGCGCGAGGTGCTCGCGCTCGGCGCCGCGGCCCCAGTCGAGGTCGCGGTCGCCGGCGCGATCACCGTCGGGAGGGCGGGGGAGCGGCTGGCGCCGATGGGCGAGCTCGCCGAGCTCGGGGTGCGCCTGTTCACCGACGACGGCACCGGGGTGCAGGACGGCACCTTGATGCGCCGGGCCCTCGACTACGCCCGAGATCTCGGTGTGGTCCTCGCCCAGCACTGCGAGGACGAGCGTCTCGCCGCCGCCGGCGCGATGCACGAGGGCGCGTGGTCGAGCCGGCTGGGGCTTCCCGGCATCCCGTCCGCCGCGGAGGAGTCGATGGTCGCGCGAGACGTCGCGCTCGCCCGCCTCACCCGCGGCAGGCTCCACTTCCTCCACCTGTCGACGGCCGGCTCGGTCGAGCTCGTCCGGCACGCGAAGGCCGAGGGGCTCTCGGTCACCGCCGAGGCCGCGCCTCACCACCTCGTGCTGACCGACGCCGCGTGCGCCGGCTACGACCCGACCTTCAAGGTCAACCCGCCGTTGCGCGAGGAGGCGGACCTGGCCGCGCTGGCAGCGGGCCTGCGCGACGGCACGATCGACGCCATCGCGACCGATCACGCGCCCCACGCCCCCGAGGCGAAGGACCTCCCCTTCGACGAGGCGCCCCCCGGCATGCTCGGGCTCGAGACCGCCCTTTCGATCGCGCTGGCGGTGCTCGACCTCGAGGTCGCCCTGGCCTGCCTCAGCTGGAAGCCGGCCTCGATCGCCGGCCTCGCGCCGCGCCACGGCGGACCGGTGGCCGAGGGCGCCGCGGCGAACCTCTGCGTGATCGACCCCGCGGCCACCTGGACCGTCGACCCGGCACGGCTCGCCAGCCGGAGCCGCAACTCGCCGTACGCAGGGTGGAAGCTCACCGGCCGCAACCGCCACACGATCGTGGGCGGCGACGCGGTCGTCGTCGACGGGGAGCCGCAGCGGTGAGCGGGGTCGAGCGCACCCCGGCGCTGCTCGTGCTCGCCGACGGCGAGGTGTTCGAAGGGGAGGCCGCGGGTGCCGCGCACCCCATCGCGACCGGGGAGCTCGTCTTCAACACCGCGCTCTCGGGCTACCAGGAGGTGATCACCGACCCGTCGTACGCGGGCCAGGTGATCGCCTTCACCTACCCGCACATCGGCAACTACGGCGTGAACGGCGCCGACGACGAGTCGGGGCGCGTCCACTGCCGCGGCGTGGTCGTGCGCGACCTCACGGCCGAACCGTCGAACTGGCGTGCGTCGGAGGGGCTCGACGCCTGGCTCGCCCGCCGGGGGGTGCCGGCGGTGACCGGGGTCGACACGCGCCGGCTCACCCGGCACCTTCGCGACAAGGGGGCGATGCCATGCGCCTTCGGCACCGCGGGCGAGGCGGCACTGCACGACGCGGCGGCGGAGGCCCTCCCGACGGACGGACGTGACCTCGTCGTCGAGGTCACGACGGACGCCCCCTACGTGCGCGGCGACGGCCCGCGCCGGGTGGTCGCGTACGACTTCGGGGTGAAAGAGACGATGCTTCGCCACCTCGGAAAGCTGGCCACCGTCACCGTCGTCCCGGCGTCGACGACCGCCTCCGAGGTGCTCGCGCTCGATCCGGACGGCGTGTTCCTGTCGAACGGCCCCGGGGACCCGGCCGCCCTCGGCGGGGCCGTCGCGTCGATCGCGGAGCTCCTCGGCAAGGTCCCCATCTTCGGGATCTGTCTTGGACACCAGCTGCTGTGCAGCGCGCTCGGCGGGTCGACCTACAAGCTGCCCTTCGGCCACCACGGCACGAACCATCCGGTCCAGCGACTCGCGGACGGCTGCGTCGAGATCACGAGCCAGAACCACAACTACGCGGTGACCGGCGTGCCGCACGCCGACGTGACGCACGTGAACCTGAACGACGGCGTCGTCGAGGGCGTGCGCTGCCGCGTCGCGGAGGCGTTCAGCGTCCAGTACCACCCCGAGGCCGGACCCGGACCCCACGACGCCGGGTACCTGTTCTCCGAGTTCGCCGGGATGATCGCGTAGTGCCGCGCCGCCAGGACATCTCGTCGGTGCTCGTCATCGGCTCCGGCCCGATCGTGATCGGCCAGGCGTGCGAGTTCGACTACTCGGGGACCCAGGCGTGCCGCGTGCTGCGCGAGGAGGGGTACCGCGTGGTGCTCGCGAACTCGAACCCCGCGACGATCATGACCGACCCCCAGACCGCCGACCGGACCTACGTCGAGCCGCTCGACCCCGAGGTGCTCGAGGCCATCATCGAGAAGGAGCGGCCCGACGCGCTCTTGCCAACGCTCGGGGGGCAGACCGCGCTGAACCTCACGATGGCGCTCTTGGAGCGCGGCGCCCTCGACGGCGTCGAGGTGATCGGCGCCCGGCCCGAGGCGATCCGCACGGCCGAGGACCGGGAGCTGTTCCGCCGGGCGATGACCGAGATCGGGCTCGGTGTGCCGAGGAGCGGGTTCGCCCACTCCCTCGAAGAGGCGCTCGCGATCGCCGAGGAGGTGGGCTACCCCGTCATGGTCCGGCCGAGCTACATACTCGGCGGGAAGGGGACCGGGATCGCAGCCGGCCGCGACGAGCTCGTGCGTCTCGCCGCCGACGGGCTCGACGCGAGCCCCGTCGGCCAGATCCTCGTCGAGCAGTCGGTCGCAGGCTGGAAGGAGTACGAGCTCGAGGTCATGCGGGACAAGGCGGACAACTGCGTCGTCGTGTGCTCCATCGAGAACCTGGACCCGATGGGCGTGCACACGGGCGACTCCATCACGGTCGCGCCGGCCCAGACGCTGACCGACGTGGAGTACCAGGCGATGCGGGACGACGCGTTTGCGTGCCTGCGGCGGGTCGGAGTCGAGACCGGCGGCTCGAACGTGCAGTTCGCCGTCGATCCGGCGACCGGGGAGCGGCTCATCATCGAGATGAACCCGAGGGTGTCGCGGTCGTCCGCCCTCGCGTCGAAGGCGACGGGCTTCCCCATCGCCAAGATCGCCGCGCGGCTGGCCGTCGGCTACACGCTCGACGAGATCCGCAACGACATCACGAGAGCGACCCCCGCCTCCTTCGAGCCGACGATCGACTACGTCGTCACCAAGATCCCCCGGTGGGCTTTCGA
>DAIRCY010000029.1:1789-28276 GCA_036796435.1 Acidimicrobiales bacterium | reverse complement strand
CGGTCGCCCACGGCCAAAGCGGTCGCCGAGCGGGCCGGGGTGTCCGTGCGGCTCGTGTTCCACCACTTCGAGGACATGGACGCGCTCTACCGGGCGGTCTCGCAAGTGCAGATGGAGCGGCACTGGAAAGGGAGGCGATCGGTGCCACCGGACCTCCCGCTCGTCCAGCGCATCGACCGGACCGTCCGCGACCGCGCCAAGCTCTTCGAAACGATCGGCCCGGTTCGGCGCAAGGCGGTCTCCCTCGTCCTCCGTCACCAGGACATCGGCGAGCAGCTCGAGACGACGAATGCGCTCTTGCGCGTGTGGCTCGAAGAGTCGTTCGCCCGCGAGCTTCAAGAGGCGGGCCGCGAACGCCGCGAGCTCCTCGCCGCCATCGACGCGGCCGCCTCGTGGGAGACGTGGGAGCGTCTCCGCCAACTCCAGGGGCTCCCGCCGGCCGCAGCTCGCCGCGTGGTCCAAAGGATGCTGCACTCGCTCTTGGAAGGGGCATAGACCGCAGCAGCCGAGGCGCGGCACCGGCTACCGGGCTGCGCCCCGGATTCTGCGCCGCGCCGCCCGTAGACTGCCGCGGCCATGGAGGTCCTCCGCACCCCCGACGACAGGTTCGACGACCTCCCCGGCTTCGACGCTCCGCCCCACTACCTCGAGGTGGAGGCAGGCGAGACCGGGGGCGTCGAGGCGCTGCGGGTGCACTACGTCGACGAAGGTCCGTGCGACGCCTCCGAGACCGTGGTCTGCCTCCACGGCGAGCCGAGCTGGTCCTTCCTCTACCGCAAGGTCGCGCCGGTGCTCGTCGCGGCGGGCCATCGCGTCGTGGCGCCGGACCTGGTCGGCTTCGGCCGTTCCGACAAGCCCGCTTCCCGCACGGACCACACCTACTCCCGCCACGTGCAGTGGCTGCGCGCGGCGCTCTTCGACGAGCTGGCGCTGCGCGACGTGACCCTCGTCTGCCAGGACTGGGGGGGCCTTCTCGGGCTCCGCCTCGTCGCGGAGCAACCTGACCGCTTCCGCCGCGTGGTCGCGGCGAACACCGGGCTGCCGACGGGGGACTCGCGCATGACCGACGCCTTCTTCGCGTGGCAGCGGTTCTCCCAGGAGGTCCCGGAGCTGCCCGTCGGCCGCATCGTGCGAGGCGGCACCCTCAACGGGCTCAGCGACGACGTGGCTGCCGCCTACGACGCGCCGTTCCCCGACGAGCGGTACAAAGAGGGCGCCCGGCAGATGCCCACCCTCGTGCCCACCCGTCCCGACGACCCGGCTGCAGAGGCCAACCGCCGCGCGTGGGCCGCCTTGCGCGAGTTCGACCGGCCGTTCCTCTGCGCCTTCAGCGACGGCGACGCGATCACGCGCGGAGCCGAACGGCAGTTCATCGACGCGGTGCCCGGCGCCGCCGGCCAGGAGCACGTCACCATCGAGGGCGCCGGCCACTTCCTCCAGGAGGACAAGGGCGAGGAGCTCGGTGCGGCTGTCGCCGCGTTCGTCGCGCGCACCCCTGCAGCACGGTCCTGACGGCGCGGAGGCGACCGACTCGCCAGGGCCTGGTCAGTCCTGAGGCGGGGACCCCCGGGGCGCGGAAGCCGGAGGCGATGCCACCGCCACGAGGATCCTCCCGCACTGCTCGCACGTGACCACCGTGCCCGTCGGGAGGTGGCGGATCCGCTCCACCTCCATCGAGGGAAGCTCCAGGTGGCACCCGCTGCAGCGGTTTCCGACGAGGCGCGCCGCGCCGGTGCCGCCGAGCCGGGCACGCAGGGACTCGTACCGGCTCCGGAGGTCCTCGGGCACCGCAGCGGCGACGGCTCTCCGGGCCTCTTCGTTCGCGGCGAGCTCGGTGTCGATGCGTTGCTCCGATGCGCCGAGGGCGGCGGACAACCGCGACGCTTCGGCGCGGAGGGACGCGCTTCGCGCGTCGAGTGTGGCGAGCTCAGCGTCGAGCGGTTCGAGCGCGACCATGACCTCCAGCTCCGCGTCCTCCATCTGGTCCCTCCGCTGGCGGAGATGCCCGATCTCTTCGTCCATCGCCTGGAGGTCGCGCGCGGCGGTGCCGCGGGCGGCGTACATCCGCTGCTCGAGCGCCTCGCGCCGGGCGGTGGTCGCGGCGATCTCCTGCTCGAGCGCCTGCTGACGGGTCAAGAGCTCCCCACGTGACTCCTGGATCTCGCTGACACGCCCGTCGACGCCGGCCAGCGCGGCCCCCACGCGTGCGAGCTCCTGCCGCTCGGGTAGTGCCGCCTTGCGGTGGTGCAGCTGGGAGATCACCGTGTCTAGGTCCTGCAGCTCGAGCACGAGCTCGAGCGGCGGGCTTCCGGGCTCGGCGGCGTCAGCGGACATCGCGGGATGACGTCGCCGCCTCCAGTTCGGCCCGGGCTGCCTGCAGCGCCCCGACGAGAGCGTCGTCTGCGATCGCCTCGGCCTCTTCCCACGTGAACCAGCGGGCCTCCTGGCTCTCGCCGGCAGCGGGCCTCGGTTCCCGGTCGGGGGCCACCAGCAGGAATCGCAGGTCGAGGTGGACGTGGTCGGCCGCAGGGTGGACGTCGAGGTGCAGCAGCAGGGGACGACCGGCGGGATGCCGCGCGTCGAGGCCGGTCTCTTCGACGGTCTCGCGCACCGCGGCGTCAGCGGGGGACTCCCCGCAGTCCACATGGCCCCCGGGCTGGAGCCACCGACCCAGCCGCCGGTGGCGGTGCAGGACCGTCCCGCGGGGCCCGACCACCACCGCCGACGCCGTCACGTGGACGGGATCGGCATGTCGGTCGAGCGGGGAGGGGAGCCGCTCGAGCTCGGCGAGGAACCGGGCCTTGGAGCCCAGTTCGCGCTCGTCGCGCGGCGGGTGCGCGCGGACCACCGAGCGCAGCTCCCCAGGGGTCGACGAGCAGCCGAGCGCGCCAGGCACGTCCGGCGCCTCGGGCAGTTCGGGTGCGCGGGATGCCGATGTCGGTGACTTCGCGGACCGCGTCGCTGTGGGCACGGATGCATCGATACCACAGTCACCGTCCGGCGGCGGCGGGGGCGAGCAGCCGGCGCGCCGCCTCTCCCACGACTTCCGCCGTCATGACGGTCGAGGCCCGGCCGGCGACCGCCACTCGGTCGCGCCCCACCCGGACGCGCAGGACGCCTCCCCGTGCGGACAGCTGCACGGCCCGCAGCTGCAGCGTGCCCATGGCGGCGGCCCAGTAGGGGCCGAGCAGGCATTGCGCCGAGCCCGTCACCGGATCCTCGGGCACGCCCACGCGCGGCGCGAAGAACCGAAGCACGTATTCTCCGGGCACCGCGCTCCGTGCGGTGACCGAGATCCCTCGAAAGTGGAGCGAGGGGAGGGCGACGTCTCCTGGGTCGACGGCGCGCACTGCCTCCTCGCTCTCGAGCTCGATCAGGAGATCGAACCGCCCCGTCGCGGCGGCGACGACGGGCCAGCTGCGTGCCAGCTCCGCCGGCGGCTCGACGCGGGACGGCACTTCAGCAGGAAGGTCGATCTCGACTTCCCCGGCCCCCACGGTCGCCTCGAGCCACCCGCTCTTCGTGGAGAAGCGGACGCGCCCCTCCTCGAGACGTCCGGCTTCTGCGAGTGCGTGCGCACTGGCCACGGTCGCGTGGCCGCACAGGTCCACCTCGGCGGCGGGGGTGAACCAGCGCAGCACGAATGCGCAGCGAGACCTCGCCCTGCGCTGGCCAGACGAACGCCGTTTCGGAGAGACCGAGCTCCGACGCGAGCGCCTGCATCGCGCCGTCGGGCGCCGGCCGATCGAGGATGCAGACCGCGGCAGGGTTCCCGGTCAACGGACCATCGCAGAACGCGTCCACCCAGACGAGCGGGACCCGGGGCTCGGTCACGATGCCGCTCACGAACTGCGCGTTCGAGGGGTCAGGGGACGAGGGCCTTCAGGCGCACGAGGGCCTCGCGCAGCACCTCGGGACGCTTGCAGAAGGCCCACCGCACGAGGGTCCTCCCGGGCTCGGGGTCCCGATAGAAGACGGACGAGGGCACCGCGACCACGCCACAACGTTCGGGGAGAGAGCGGCAGAACGTCAGCGCGTCAGTCTCACCGATCGACGCGACGTCGGTCGTGGCGAAATAGGTGGCCATCGGCCTGTACACGGTGAGGCCGAGCGCTTCGAGCCCCTCGCACAGCAGGTCCCGCCGCTCGCGCAGCGAGGCGCGCAACGGCGCCACCAGCGCCTCTCCGGCGACGAGCCCGACGGCGATCGCGTGCTGGAACGGCGTCCCGGTCGCAAAGGTGAGGAACTGCTTGGCCGCTCGGACCCGTGCGACGAAGGGGGCGGGGCCGCACGCCCAGCCGATCTTCCAGCCGGTGAAGGAGAACGTCTTGCCGGCGGAAGAGAGCGACACGGTCCGGTCGCGCATGCCCTCGAAGGTCGCGAGGGGAACGTGCTCATCCTCGAAGACGAGGTGCTCGTACACCTCGTCGGTCAATGCGAGCAGGTCGTGCTCCACGCAGAGCGCAGCGATCTCCGTGAGCTCGGCGCGCGAGAAGACCTTGCCGGTGGGGTTGTGCGGCGTGTTCAAGAGGACGAGCCGCGTGCGAGGGGACACCGCAGCTCGGAGCTCGGCGGGGTCGAACGACCAGTCCGGTGCCCGAAGGGTGACCACCCTGGCGACGGCGCCGGCCATGGCCACGCACGCGGCGTAGGAGTCGTAGAAGGGCTCGAACATGACGACCTCGTCGCCCGGCTCGCACAGGCCGAGGAGCGCCGCGGCGATCCCCTCCGTCGCGCCGGTCGTGACGAGCACCTCGCTGTCCGGGTCCCACTCGAGCCCGTAGTAGTGGCGCTGGTGCGCGGCGATCGCCGAGCGCAGCGCGGGGACCCCCGTGCCCGGCGGGTACTGGTTCTCGCCGGCGCGGATTGCCGCGACGGCGGCCTCTGAGATCTCGCTCGGGCCGTCGGTGTCGGGAAAGCCCTGCCCCAGGTTGACCGAGCCCGTCGCCACCGCGAGAGCGGTCATCTCGGCGAAGATCGTCGTGGCGAACGGCGCGAGGCGACCTTGGGCAAGTCGGGTCGGCATACGACGCATGGTACCGACGGCGCCCGCTCCCCGCGGAGCCCGCGTCCGGAGTGCGGCGGCATCGCCCGGCCGTACCTGACGGCGCGGCCTATCGTCGGTGCGGTCGTGGCCGATCCGGACCCCCGCTCGCCGCACTCCTTTCGCGTCGCCACCTACAACGCCCACGCGGGCGTCGACGGATAGGGCCGCCCCTACGACCTCGTCGGCGTCTGCCGTCAGATCGACGCGGACGTCCTCGTCCTCGCGGAGAACTGGGCACCCGAGGACGGCCCGAGCCTGGCCGAGCAGGTGGCCGCCGCGCTCGGCTACGAGCGTCGGGAGCACGCGCTGGCGGGCGGACGCCTCGCCGGCCCGCACCCGGGCGCCGACGAGAAGTGGATGCGCGCTTTCGACTGGCGAGGGAAGAGCCACGCGATCTTCTTGGACAGCGAGCGTCCCTTCGCCGAGGGGGTCCGCGGATCCCCGCGGTTCCGCGCCGCCCAGCGCGGTCACTGGGGCGTGGCCGTGCTGAGCCGCCTCCCCGTCCGGGACAGCGAGGTGGTCGAGCTCGGGCGACTGGCGCGCGACCGCGCGAGGCGGGCGGCGTTGATGGTGACCGTGACCGCAGGGCCCGAAGTGCACGGGGACGTCGACCCCCGGACTGCAGTGAGGGTGATCGGGACGCACATGTCGCACATCACCTACGGCGCTCCCGGCCACTACCTGCGGCTCGGCCGGGCGCTGCGGTCCCGGTTGGGGTCGAGCCCGGCTGTGCTCGCCGGCGACATGAACCTGTGGGGACCGCCGCTCTCCTTGCTCCTGCCCGGCTGGCGCCGGACGGCCCGGGGCAAGACCTGGCCCGCATGGCGTCCGCACAGCCAGGTAGACCACGTGCTCGTCAGCGGTGCGCTCCGCGTCCTCGGCGGTGAAGTCGTCGACGCGGCGGGCTCCGACCACCTGCCAGTGCGGGTGACACTCGCGCTCGAGACGGCGCATTGAAGCCGGGCAGACGCACGGGTCCGCGAGCGCTGCTCGGGGTGGCCGCCCCGGGGCGGGCGGCGGCGCATGGCGACATGGCCCTGGTCGCCGTCGCGGCGGTCTACGCGGGACTCGCGTCGGGGGCGCGTCCGTTCACGGTCCCTGCCGACGTGGCGGTCTCGGTCGCTTCGACGGCCTTCTTCATCGCGCTCCTCGCGCAGCGGCTGCGACCGGATGGCGGTCCGTGGCGGCGGCTCGACCCGCAGCGGCCAGCCGGTCGCTCGTCCATCGGCGCCGCGCTCCCCTGGCTCGCCCTCGCCTCGCTGGTCGTCGGGGTCGAGCTCGCCTCCTACTTCCACAGCGGCCCGCGCGCGGGCTACCCCACGCTCAGCTACGGGCTGGACGTGCTGTTCGGCCACCGCGCCCCCAGGGCAGCGGGATGGTTCTGTTGGCTCGCCGGGGGCTGGTACCTCGTGCGGCGATGACCTGGGCGCGGGTCACCTACGCGCTCTGGGCGTTCGCCGCTCTCAGCGCGCTCTTTCTCTGGATCGCCTCCAGGCGCGGGCCAAGGGGCGCCCGCGCCCGGACTGCGCAGCCGGCAACGTTGCTTCGTGACGCGCTCGATGGCCGGCTGTGGCTACGCGTCGCGGTGCTGCTCGCCTGGGTATGGCTCGGGGTCCACGCGTTCGCCCGCTGAGGACCAGAAGTCCTCTGGCTCCCTGCCCTTGGTCTCGGGGAGCAGCCGCAAGAAGGCGCTTGCGAACATCATCGGCAGAAAGACGGCCGCGGCGGCGAGCCCGACATGGTGGGACGTGCCGCCCACGTCGGCCACCGCGCCGAAGGCGAGCAGGCCCACGACGGCTCCGAGCACACCCGCCGCGATGTACCACCCGGCCACCGATCCCCGGACCGACGTCGGGAAGAGCTCGTTGGCGAGGGACCCGGCGGCGGGGGCGAAGAGCCCGCCGCACGTCACGCCTGCGACGTAGCCCACGAGCAGTGCCCAGACGGGGCCGGTGTACGCGAGGGTGCCGAAGATCGCCATGCCGATCATCGCCACCGCGATCGTCGGACGCCGGCCCCACCGGTCGGAGAGCGAGCGGCCGAGGAGCAGGCCGCCGAGTCCGGCGGCGCCGGCTGCGACCACCATCGCGCTGGTGACGATGCCCTTCAGGTGGAGAAAGTTCTGCGCGTAGATGAAGACGAGGGTGTTCGCCGGCCCCGTGATGACCGAGACGCAGAATGCGAGCACCGCGACGAGGAGGAGGCGGCGGCGGAACGGCCGGGCGACGGGGCCGAGGACCGGCTCGGCGACGGCGTGCGATACGGCGACCCTCGCGAAGCGGTCTGGCTCTTTGACCTTCCGCAAGAGCGCGGGCAGAAGGATGACCGGCACCACCGCCAGGGCGAACATGCCCCGGAATCCGAGCGACTTCTCGGCCAGGCTGTGCACGATCGCCGCGATCCCCGCGCCGACGGCGTACCCCGCAGCGACGAGCGAGACGGCCTTCGCGCGCTCGTGCGAGGTGGTGAGCTCCACCGCGCTCACCTGCGTGAGGCCGACGGTGGCGCTCAAGAACGGTCTGCCGAGCGCGAAGATGGCAACGAACCACCAGTACGTCGGACTCACCGCGGTGAGGACCGTGAGGGCGAGCCCGATCGCGCAGGTGGCGGCGAGCATCGGCCTGCGTCCGAACCGATCCGCCAGCGAGGCCAGGGGGAGGCCGAGGAACGACGCGGCCCGGATGATGGCGAGCCCGACCCCGAGCACCGTCCCCGAAAGCCCCGCGTCGTCGGCGAAGGTCGCCCCGCCGTGGAGGTGGCCGAAGGTCTTGGCGACGTCCCCGAGCGCCGCGACCGCGCCGAACTGTCCGAATCCGGCGGCAACCGCCAGGAGGGCGACGGCGATCAGCGCGGGATCCGTCCAACGGTACGTGCGGAACCCCGCGACCCCGACCCCCGTCGACTCAACCACTTGGCCGGGCAACCCGCATGGGGCGAGGTTAGGCCCCGCGCCGCCCCTGGCGTGGGCCCTCGGGGCCGATCGCGCCACCACACACCGACGCGCACGACCCGACACCGGGCCTCCGCAACAGTGTGGCCAGCGCACGGGCAGAATTCCACGACCAGTCTCGACTTCTCGGTCCGTGGCTGTCACGATCAGAGCGCGCGCGAGATTCGTGCACTGCGTCGTTGGACGTGGGGGACAGACGGGAAACTGCAGTAGCACATGCCGCGGCCAGTCGAAGGAACGAGCCCGTACAACGCGGGATTGGACGGCATCCGCGCCGTCGCCGTGCTCGGGGTCATCGCCTACCACCTCGACCTCGGGTGGGCCGGCGGCGGACTTCTCGGCGTGGGGGTCTTCTTCGTCCTCTCGGGCTACCTGATCACGGACCTTCTGGTCAGCGCGATCCACAAGCGGGGGGCGCGGTCCTTCGGCCAGTTCTGGGTCCGTCGAGCCCGCAGGCTGCTCCCGGCGCTCTTCGTGATGCTGCTCGTGACGGTGGCGTGGGCGACGCTGCTCGACCGGTCGCAGCTCCCCACGCTCAGGGGCGATCTGCTGCCGGCGATCTTCTACTACAGCAACTGGTGGTACATCTTCCACCACGTCTCGTACTTCGCCCAGTACAACCCACCGTCCCCGCTCGGGCACCTGTGGTCCCTGGCGATCGAGGAGCAGTTCTACCTCTTCTGGCCGTTCGCGTTGCTCGCCGCGCTGCACTGGGTGAAGAGCCGCCGTGTGCTCATCTTGGGAGCCCTCGCACTCGCGGCGGCGTCCGCGATCGAGATGGGCTTCCTGTTCGTCCCCTATGCCGACCCCACCCGGGTCTACGACGGCACCGATACGCGTGCCTTCGAGCTGCTCATCGGCGCGTCACTGGCCTTCGCCTGGCCGCGCGACAAGCGGTTCGGGCCGATCACGGACAGGGCGCGTGCCGTCCTCGAGGTCGCCGGAGGGGTCGCGCTCGCGGGGATCATCGCGCTCTATTGGCAGACCGGTCAGTACGACGCATTCGTGTACCGGGGCGGCATGGTGCTCCTCTCGGTGCTCACCGCCGTCCTCATCGCCGTGTGCGTCCATCCCGGTGCACGTGTCTCGCGCGCACTCGGCGTGGGCCCGTTGCGCTGGCTGGGCGAGCGCTCCTACGGCATCTATCTGTGGTCGGTGCCGGTCATCGTCCTCACCACCCCCCAAGGTTCGAAGCAGGACCTCGTGCGGGACATCCTTCAGGTCGTCGGCATCATCGCCGCCGCTGACCTCTCGTGGCGCTTCGTGGAAGAGCCGGTCCGCCACGGCGTGCTCGGCAGGATCTGGCACGAGGCTCGCGACCGGTGGCGGAAGAAGGAATGGGCGAACCTCGTCCCTGGCACCCGCGGCCTCGCGGGGGGGAGCGCCGTCCTCGCCGCGGGGCTCATCAGCTCGCTCGGCCTTTCAGGCGTGATCTCGGGCGCCGCGACGGTTCCGGAGGCCACCCACACCATCGTGCCCGTGACGCGAGAGACCGGGGCCGGACCGGGGAGCCGCGTCCTCCCCCACGACCCCCCGTGGGAGCTCAGGACGACGACGACCACCACGGCGCTGGCGGGGACGGGGGTGACGGTGATCGGCGACTCGATCATGGTCGATGCCGCGCCGTACATCCGCCAGATGCTGCCGGGCGCCGTCATCGACGCACGGGTCGGCCAGCAGCTGTACCAGCTCCAGTCCGAGGTCCCCCAGCTGAAGAGGCAGGGTGAGATCGGCGACGAGTTGATCCTCGAGCTCGGCACGAACGGCTACTACAGCGCCACACAGCTCGAGTCCTTCCTGCGTTCGCTCGGGCCGATGCGGCGCATAGTGCTCGTGAACACGCGAGAGACACGGCCCTGGCAGACAGGGGTGAACCAGAGCATCGCCACGGTGGGGCACGTCTATCCCGACACCACGGTCGTCGACTGGCACGCCATAAGCGCCAATGCCCCGCAGTACTTCTATCCCGACGGCGTGCACCTGGACCCACAGGGAGCGCAGTACTACGCATCCCTGCTCGTCCACGCGCTCGAGGCGCCGCCCAGCGGACGGACCGCCTCGAGAGGGGCGGGCAGCCACCGTCGGCGGCCCCACGCGACGGAGGGCGTCGAGCAGGGGCCATCGACCTAGCACTCGCCGATCTGCGGGCGCGTGCAGCCGAAGTTCGCTGCCGCGGGTCGGCTCGCTCGCAGCGGTACGGTCGTGCTCGATGCCGCCTGCTGAGGGGAGCCGGGAGCAGCGCGGCGCGCCCCCCGATGGTGTCGCACCTCGTCTGACCGGTGGCACGCCGTCGCGCGGCCGACGGGCCTCGCGGTTCGCCGCGCCCCGGCCCGTGCGTCCCCGGGCCTCGGCGGTGCTCGCCGCGTTCGCGGTCGCGTCCGTCCTTCTCGCGATCCTCGCGTCTGCGAGCCCGGGGGTGCCGCCGGCGGGAGGTGCACGGTCCGCGCACCCCGACCCCGGTCCGAGGGGACCTCGAGCACCCGTCCAAGGCGCGCCCTCCTTCTCGACGTCCACCACCGGCGCCGTGCCTGTCGACGCGTCGCGCTTTGCACTCGGCGCGTGCGAGACGTTCGCGCCGAGTCGCCGGAGCAACCACCACACCGTGTTCCTCGACGCCGGCCACGGTGGGGTCGACCCGGGGGGCAAGGGGGTGACCGCATCCGGCAAGGTGATCTACGAAGCGGGAGAGAACCTCACGATCGAGCTCGAGACGATGAACCTCCTCCGCTCCGAGGGGTACCGGGTCGTCGTGTCGCGCACCGCCAACGTGAACGTGATGAAACCCGGCCCTGCGGACCTCACAGGCGGCGTGCTCAGCGCGACGGGCGCCAGGGACGACATCGCCGCACGGGACGCGTGCGCCGACCAGGCAAGGGCGACAATCCTCGTCGGGATCTACTTCGACGCCGGGACATCCCCGGCCAACGCGGGAAGCCTCACCGCCTACGACCCTGCCCGCCCGTTCGCGAGCCGGAGCAGGGCCCTGGCGACGTTCCTCCAGCGCGACGTGCTCGCTCGCATGAACGAGCGCGGATGGCAGATCCCCGACGACGGGGTTCCGCCTGACACAACACTCGGGGGACTGCCGCTCACAACAGCCGCCGCGGCCTACCGCCACCTGCTCCTGCTCGGCCCGGACGATCCCGGGTGGTTCAGCACAGCGAGCCGGATGCCCGGCGCCCTCATCGAGCCGCTGTTCATCTCCGATCCTTTCGAAGGTTCGATCGCCGACAGTGCCGCGGGTCACGACGCGATCGCCGAGGGGCTGGCAGAGGGAATCGAGCAGTACTTCGGAAGCCCGGGCCGCTGATGTCTTCGGGGCGCGGTGTGCGTCAGGCCTTGGCGGTGAAGATCTGAAAGGCCAGGGGGGCGTTGATCCGCCCATCGGGCCGGCGTAGAGGGGCGAGATGGGCGTCGACCGCGCGTCGGGCGTCGGCGAGCGAGCACTCCTCGACCCCGAGGAACACGAGTTGGCCGTCGTCGATGACGGCCTCTTCGGACACGATCGCGTGCACCTCGTGGGCCGCCCAGTCGATGTCGGACCACCCCGCACGAGACAGGACCGAGTGGACGTGGTCGGCCTTGGCGAACGCGAACGGCCCCGTGGGTGATCTGCCGGCGGTCGGCGCCGGCGGCGGCGCGACGAAGGACGCCAGTGCCGGTCCGACGAACCACGGGTTCCTGTCCGCTGCCTGCCAGCAGGCGAACCCCAGCCGGCCGCCGGCAACGAGGTGCGATCTGATGTTGGTGAAGGCGACGACAGGGTCATCGAAGAACATGACGCCGAACTGGCTGATCGCGACGTCGAACGGACCATCGTCGAGGGATTCCTGCTGAACGTCCTTCACGACGAACCTCGCCGTCGCGCCTTCGCTCTCGGCTCGCCGGCTGGCGTAGCTGACCAGCGGAACCGAGATGTCGGCGCCGACGACGCGCCCACTCGGCCCGACGATCTCCGCGGCGCGCAGCGACGCGACGCCCGCGCCGGACCCGATGTCCAAGACCCGGTCTCCCGGTTCGACCTGGGCGGCGGCAAGGAGCAGGGGCGTGACCACACTCGTGAGCTGCTCTCTCTTCAGCCACACGGATGCCCAGAACTCGTCGTTCCAGCGCTTCCGCTCGGCCTCGTTGATCGTCTCGTCCACGCTCATTGTGCGAACGTACTCGACGCGTCGCTTCGAACCGATGCCCTGCGGGGACGCCCGGACTCACGCCTCACTGGCCCACGCGCCCGTCGATGCGCTCGCGCAACAAGTCGGCATGGCCGCAGTGGCGGGCGTACTCCTCGATCCGGTGGACCATCAGTTCGCGGACCGCGATCCTCCGGCCCCCAGGCGCTCGCTCGGATCGGGGTGCGCCGCCAATGCGTCATCGGTCGCCGCCTGCTCTCGCGCCAGGTCGGCGAACGCTGCGTCCACTTCCGCCTGTTCTCCGACTGCTGCCTCGAAGTCCGCATCGCGTCCTCCGTAGATCCTCGGAAGCTGCTCCTCGCTGAACCAATTGCGCCAGTCCCGTTCCGTCTCGGCGAGGTGGCGGACGAGGCCGAGCAGCGACATCGTCGAGGGTGGAACGGATCGACGTGCGAGCTGCTCGGGCTCGAGGCCCTCGCACTTCATCCGCAGGGTCATGCGGTAGTGCGACAGATAGTCCTGAAGGGTTGGCAGCTCACCGTCGGGACTGACTCCTTCGCTGCTGCGCGGATCGTCGTCCGGGTCGACCCACATGTCCGGATAGACGGTCGCCTGGCTCCACCGTGCGGGATCATTGCCCACGCCCCCAATCTTCGCCGAAAGCCTGGGTCCTTGGGGATGGCCCGTCCTCAGGGACCGACGACCGCCGCTGGGCGCGCAGACCTCGTTCGCAGCTTCAGGGCGAAGCCCTTCACCGAGGCGGTGATTGCGTCGCCTGAGAAGCCTCATCGCCGGCGCGAGGCAGACTGACGAGGTGGCCTCGGAGACCGCCGTGCTCGCTCTCGCCGATGCCGGGGCCTGGTCCGACTGGCTCGATGCGCACGGCGATCGTTCCGGCGGTGTCTGGCTGGCGCTGGCAAAGAAGGGGACGACCGAACCGACCCGCCTGACGTACGACCAGGCTCTCGAGGAGGCGATCTGCCACGGCTGGGTCGACGGCCAGCTCGCCCGAGGAGACGAGCGCACGTTCCTGCGGCGGTTCACCCCGCGACGACCCGGCAGCGCCTGGTCATCGAGGTTCCTGCCGACCTCGCCGCGGCGCTGGAGGCCAACCCTGCGGCCCAGGCGATGTTCGCACGACTGAGCAGCGCGAATCGCTACGCCGTCCTCTACCGGGTGACGACCGCCAAACGCAGTGAGACGCGCCGCAGCAGGATCGAGCGGTTCGTCACCATGCTGGCCCGAGGCGAGACGATCCACCCCCAGCCTGAGAACGGGCGCAGCCGCGACGACAAGGCCAAGCGGTAGGTCTCCGACCCGCTGTGGACGAGACGAGTTGGTGGGCGCTGCCGGGATCGAACCGACGACCTGCTCGTTGTAAGCGCACTCAGACCGGTTCTCGGCGAACGGTGACGCACGGCGGACCACGAAAAGTCCAGCTCAGCGTTCGGCGCCACAAATCGCTGGACGCCCCTGGACCAGCACGGACGCCGGCGTCCGCGCGATGGACGCGCGATGGAGCGACGTGTTCTGACTCGCGAGCGAGGAGGCCTCAGACCTCTACTGACGACCGGGGGAGCGTCGTCAAGCCCGCCGTAGGCGCCGAAGGGGAGGCTTGACGACGTGCCTGTCCGCGGAGATCACAATGGATCGGGCCGCCGCCCAGGCGGCCTGTTTGCACTTCGGTCGTTCATGGCGGTGAGCTGATCTAGTTACGACAGCGTCCTGATGATGCGCGCAAGTTCGTCGGGGCGGTAACCGAAGCGACGCGCGAAGGCGACGAGCTCTCTTGCCCGTGCCAAGACGGCACTCTGCTCGGGAGTCGCCGACACCGTGATCCCCCGGCCTGGACGAAATTCGAGAAGTCCCTCGTCCCGTAGAACCCTGAGGGCACGCAGCACGGTGTTGGAGTTCACGCCGAGCACGGCAGCAAGGTCTCGCGCCGGTGGGAGCCGCTCACCGGGGCCCGCTTCGCCCTCTGCGATCGAGCGCCGGATCTCGGCTGCGACCTGCTCGTGAAGTGGCAGGCGTTCTGAGAAATCAACCTTGACGTGCCGCATGGTGTTAGCTACCGTAGCATCATCATTCCAGGCGAAAGAAGGCCTGTTGACCCAGGCGTTGGATGACCGGCGCGACGGAGAACTCGGCCCGCTCGAGGCGGCGCAAGGGGACGGACCGCACGTCCCGGAGGTCCCCGACGTCCTCATACGACATCGCCGACGGCGGCAGCGACGCCGCTGGCTGTTGAGCACCCTCGCCCTCGTGGCCGCTGGCGGCCTCGTCGCCGGCCTCACGGTCTCCGCCGGCTCGCCTCCTCCTCGACCTCCGGGCCTGCGCCACAAGCCCCAGCCGCCGCCACCGAAACCAGCCGCCAAGCCGGCCACGCAGCCCGTGACGTCCCCGGTCCTCGAAGGGCCGCCCCGGCTCACCTCCATTGCCTTTTTCAACCCCACATCGGGCTACGGCGTCTTCGAGTCGGGATCGGCGCCGGTGTGCGACGTCGCCGTCGCGGCGACCTCGGACGGGGGTGCGACGTTCGCGCCACCGGTCCCCGTGACCTCCTGGTGCACAGCCGGAGCCAGCCTCGCGTTCGACGACCATGGCGACGGGTTCCTCTACAGCCCGACAACCGACGTCGTATACGTCACCCACGACGCCGGACGTACCTGGTCGCCGGAGCACCAATCCGGAGAGGTCCTCTCGGTCGAGGCGCTCGGATCCTCGGTGTGGATGCTCACCGTCGCCTGTCCCGCCACGAGGACATCGTCCACAGCTCCGGTCTGCCGGCTGACAGTGCGCGAGTCGACAGACGGAGGGCGGAGCTGGCGCACAAGTGCGTCCCAGCCAAGGACGAGCCCCCCGTCTCTCGGCGGTTCCGCAGGACCTGGGGAGCTCATCAGGCTGAGCCAGACCGCCGCCTACGTACTCGGCAGCCCGAGGCCACTCGGAAACGGCCAGCCGTCGACAGTGCCGCTCTGGTACACGGACGACGGCGGGGCGACGTGGACCTCGCGCGTGCTCTCCTGCGGGATGCCGGCGCAGAGCGCATTTGTCTCGGCTGCCCCGACAGGCATGCTCTACGGCGACTGTGGCGGCGAACCCGGCTTCGGGAATCAAATGAAGGCGGTCGTCGCCTCGACCGACGGCGGAGCGACCTGGTACCACCCGAACGGGTGCAACCGGACACCTGGACTCGGGCCAGCCGCGCAACGTTCGTGCGTCACAGGCTTCGGTGGCGGCTACGTGGGCGGCATCGTCGCCGTCTCTTCGACCACAGTCTTCCTCTACGGGAACCGACTGGGCATCGCCAAGATCTTCGGCGGTGGAGGGAAAGCGCAGTACAGCACAAGCATCGCCGACGTGACGTTCTTCAGCCCGGCTGTCGGGGTCGCGTTCGGTCTGACGCAAGACGACGATGGCACGGACGTGTGGCACACCTACAACGGCGGCGCCTCGTGGATCTTGCTGACACCGCCGCTCATCGGCAAGTCGTAGCGTGCCGACGATCGCTCGCTCCGGAGTGGGGCATCTGGACCTTGATAATCGGATGCGCCTTCATCTCTGTCGCCCTCCTGGCTATGAGCCTGGTCAGCCCCTACAGGTACTTCTCGTTGCGTTTCCCGCGGCTGGCGGAGTTGCCCGATGCGCTATGTCTTGCGTTCGGAGCGTTGCGTCATCGGGATCTCGATCAGCGGAGCGTGGGGGTTGGGCTGGCACTGGCCGTGGCGGCGTGCGTGCTCGTACTCGTCCTCGCGTTGGTCGCTGTAGTCGCCGACCGGCGCTGGCACCGCGACGAGCGAGTCCTCGTCGACGACGCGTCGTCTATAGGGCTGGGCAGCCGATGAACTCCACAACAGCACCGGCCCGGCGATCGGAGACGTGGGAAGGCAGCCGCCTGCTCGTGATTATGGGCGGCCTCAGACGCGTTCGATGCGGACGCTCTTGGCGTACGACGCGAGTGCCCCGAGATCCTCGACGTCACCGGAGAGGATGATGCCTCCCGGCTCGGCGCTGGCGACGACGATCGCGTCGACCGCGGAGCCACGGCGGGCGCGGTGGCGGAGTTCTCCTGCTCGGCGAGCGAGCGGCAGTGGCAGTTCTTCGCTGACGTCGCAGGTCTTGAGCAGTCTGTTGACCGCTGCGTCGTCGCGCTGACGTCCCGAAACGGACTCGACGAGGACAACCGAAGGAACCAGCGGTGGCCACGCTCCCTCTCGGACAAGCGCGCGGATGGTGGCGACTGCATCCTGGTTCCGCTTGGCGAGGAAGCTCACTCCCCCCGAGTCGAGGACGAGCACCCTCAGCTCGCCTTGGACGATCCGGCCTTCCCGCCACGTACGCGCTGGGCAAGCCGTTCAGCTCGAGCCACTGCTGCAGGCGAAGGCTCACCCACTTCGTCAATAAGCTCAGACAGGTAGCGGTCCGTCTCCTCAAGGATCGCTCGGCGTCGCAACTCCGCGCGAACCGCGCCCTGAAGGAGTTCTGATGCGGGGAGTTGGCGCTCCTTGACCGCGCGGTACAGCTCGTCAGAAAGATAGACCTGAAGACGTGGCATACGCATAACTATACGCCTAACCGGCGCCTGTGGGCCACTATCCCCGGTGTGGGGCCGCAGACCTTCAAAGACCCTGCCGCGGAGCCGTCCCCTGACTGGCGTTTGGTGATGGGCGAGGGCGAACCCAGCCTCGGGATTATGGGGGACGCTCTCCGGAGTCGTTCGTGACCTCAACTGGGCTGCCGTCCATTCGACAACCACGACGGCCCTTTCGCCCGGACCATATGCTAGGTAGGTGCAACAACCTGTGGTGAATCGGTCGGAGCTCACCGCCAAGCGACGCTTGGCGGTGGCACGCTCGCAAGCCGCGGACACCCGCAGCACAAGACGTTGAATAGTTGAGCGATGGTGCCCAGTGCCGCGCATATCCCTCGCAAGGCCGGTGGGTGTTGTGGAGCCAGCGAAGGTCGCGTCTCGAGGACGGAACATGAGGACTAACACGGTTTTGGAGCCCGTCGCTGTCGGTTCAGTCGAGGTCGTGCTCGAGCCCGACCCTCGCCGTCATCTCAAGCAGACGGTGTACTGGCTGCTGATCCCACTCCTCCTGTACTTGTGGATCGACGTGACATCCCCAACGCGTCACTACAACGTGCTGGTTCGAGATGCCGATGAAGGCCGAGTCCTCCATCGCGAAGGTCTCTACACCGTCGACGTCGCCATAAGCGTCCGCGACGAAATGGCAGTCCAGATCGGTCGAGTGGGCCTGTCCGAGTTCCTCTTCAAGAAAGAGCACGTCTGGCGGATCGACTAGCGAACACATCGCGGGGACGCTCAATACCAAACGGCCATCCGCAGGCGACGCCAGTCTTCGAGAGGCCAACCTCGCTGGCTCCGCAGCACGCGAATGGCCTTGCGTCGGACAAACCTCGTCGTGCGCCACGCTGACGTTGGGCGATGCTTCTTGCAACCGGCCCGAGCGCCAACATCACAGTTCCCCACAAGTGTGTCACCTACCACGAAGCTCGACTATCCCACTACGGCGACTCCACCCTGCCCTCAATGTGCCGGTTGGTGGCACCCCGCAGAGCCTGTGCGACGAGACCGATGGCCCCAGGCTCCGCACCGCCGACGCCGGCGGCGAAGCCGCCGAGCGGCGGGGCGGCTTGATTGGTGTAAAGAAGATTTTGACTCAATGACTGGGGCCGACGTCGCGGCAGACCCGACCGGAGGTATCGCGAACCTGTCCGCCTGGGCGCACTTGGACGCCCGTGGACACTGGCACTGCGGGACGACTCGAAGTCCGACGTTCTCTTCCTCTGTCAGTTCATAGACGTCCGTCGGCTGTCGCCGTGCGTCGCCGAACCGTTGGAACCGAGGTGCTCGAGCAACCTGTCGCAGCCGGGGTATAGCTTCTCGCCCGCGGGTGGGAAGGGGCTGGAAGCCTCGGGGGAACACGCGTGGCACAGATCATCAAGCGAACGACGGCTGACGGAGAGCCGCGCTACGACGTACGCACCAGGATCGGCGGGCGCGTCGTGACGAAGACCTTCACCCGTCGTCGGGATGCGGACGCATACCGCTTATCGATCGAGGCCGAGAAGCTGCGCGGAATCGCCATCGACCCGCGGCGATCGAAGGTGACCGTCGAAGAGTGGTGCCGAGCCTGGCTCGATCGACGAACCGACCTCCGCCCGACCACGAGACGGCAGTACCTCTTCCTCATCGATCTGCACATCGGGCCTGCGCTCGGCCACTACGAGCTCGGGAAGCTCACCACGTCGGCGATCCGGACGTGGCATGCGACGCTCGTCCTCAGCCGGTCGGCGACTGCTGCGCGCGCCTACCAAGTCCTTCGCGCTGCGCTCAACGCGGCGATCGAAGACGGCGTCCTCGTTGCGAATCCCTGTCGGGTGAAGGGGGCCGGAGCGGGTCACCCCGCGGAGCGACCCGTCGCCACGATCGCAGAGGTCAACACCCTCGCCAACGCCGTCGACGCGCGCTGGAGGGCGATGGTGCTTCTCGGGTTCTGGTGCTCTTTGCGGCTGGGCGAGCTGCGAGCGCTGCGACGCCGGGACGTGGATCTCCTCCACGGGTGGGTGGACGTCCGGGAGCAGGTCGTCGACGTTGGGCATGCGCTCATGCTCGGGCCACCAAAGTCGGCGGCGGGACGACGCAGGGTCGCCGTGCCACCGCATGTGCGACAGGACCTCGAGGCGCACCTCGCCACCTGGGTCCGAGAAGGACCAGATGCGTACCTGTTCAGTGGGCCGAGCGGCGCCGCGCCGCTGCCGTCGGCTACCTGGCGACGGGCATGGGCCGCCGCCAGGAAGGGCACCGGGCTCGGGTACCGGTTCCACGACCTCCGGCATGCCGGCAACACGCTCGCCGCCACGACGGGAGCCAGCACGAGAGAGCTAATGGCGCGCATGGGCCACGCGAGCGCCCGGGCGGCGCTCATCTACCAGCACGCGACGTCGGAGCGGGATCAGGTGATCGCTGCCGCGCTCTCCGAGCTCGTGCGCCCGGCTCATGTCGTCGAGATCGGCTCGCGCGATGGACGCGCGATGGACGCTCTGAGTGCGACGAACGCCGATGGCGGCTGAGCCCTCTACCAGGAACGATGGTGGTGGGCGCTGCCGGGATCGAACCGACGACCTGCTCGTTGTAAGCGAGCTGCTCTACCGACTGAGCTAAACGCCCGGCTCCACCGCGCGCGCCGGGCCGCCCGGCCCGCACGCACGATGCAGGGGAACATTCAATTGTGCGCCGGGGAAGTTCGACGCGCAAGACCTCTCAGACCTCGACGCGGGACAGCTCCGTGAGAAGCGGCGACGTCGCAGCGACCACGGGCCTCCGCGACGATGCATCCCGGACGACGAGGTCCATCCCGTCGAGCTCGCCCACGGCGGCGCCGGCCTCCGAGCAGACGAGCATCGCTGCGACGTAGTCCCACACCGACAGCGCCGAGCGCCCCGCGACCCGATAGCCGTCGAGGACCCCCTCGGCGACCGCGCACATGTCGAGCGACGCAGCGCCGAGCGCACGGAACTGCGACCAGCCGGGATAGGCGCACGGGAACCCCGAGACTCCGATCACCGCCTCCGAGAGGGAGGACGTCGAGGTCGGGTGGACCGCGTAGCCGTCGCGCCGCGCACCGCCGCCGCGCACCGCCCGGTACGACGCGCCCGAGACCTGATGGACGACGAGCGCCGCGAGGGGACCGGCAGCGTCGAGGATGCACAGGCTCGTCGAGTACCAGGGGATCCCGAGCGCCGCGTTCGTGGAGCCGTCGACGGGGTCCACGACCGCCAGGAGCGGCCCTTCGGGACCTGAGCGGCCCGACTCCTCGGAGAGGATCCCGAGCCCCTCGCGCCGCAGCACCGCGCACGCAGCGTCGTCGGCGACGAGGTCGAAGGCGTACTGCCCCTGGCGCTCCCCCGGCCGGCGGCGGTCGGCGGGATCGAGGTTCGAGAGCGCCGCGTGCACCTCATCCGCCGCCTCGAGGAGCACCGAGACGAGCTCTTCGGGGTCGCCGGGCGGTGCGCTCACCGGCGGGCACACTACCGGCACAGGCCCACGCCCCCCGGGGCACCCCCTAGTCTCGTACCCCTGTGGCAGCCATCGACGTCGCCGGCTACGTAGCGGACCTGAAGGACCACTCGGTCGACCACGGGTTCCACGTCCACGACGAGCGCCATTTCGTCGAGACCTACTCGTTGCGCCAGGTGTGGGAAGTGGACCTGCACCCCGAGGAGGGCTGCGGTGGGCCCCTCGATCTCCACCTCGCGCTCGAGGTGGATCCCCGCGTCCTCCTCTCGTTCGAGGACGTGGTCATGGAGCTCTCCGACGACGAGGAGCCGCCGGACGACTTCCACTTCCCGCTGACCTTCACGTGGGCCCTCCCGCCGCTCCCGCACGGCCCGGACCTGCTCCGCCTCGCGATCGACCTGGCGGGCATCGGAGGGATCGAGCTCCCGCTCGAGGTCTCCGCGATCGACTCGTTCGCCTCCGCCACCGACGGACCCGAGCGTCGCTTGAACATCGTGGCCCGGCACCCTGTCTCCCTCGCACGGGTGCTCGCAGGTGAGGAGCTGCTCTGTGACGTCTTCGACCGCTGCCTCGCGGTCAGCCGCTTCCTCCTCGAGGCCGCCGAGACCTGGCTGGGGTGACGAGGCACGTGGGGGCGTCGGCGGGCCGCGACCGCCTGCGCGCCGCACGCGTCCCCGCTGTTGCAGTGGGGGTCTTCACCGCCGCGTCGCTGCTTGCGAGCGGCTGCTCCAACGGTGGCGGCGCGCTCGCTCAGGCGGCCTGCGACCATGTCCGCACCTCGATCAACCTCTACCTCGAGGCTGCGCGCCAGAAGTCGAGCACCGCCGCGCGGCACAAGGTCCAGCAGGCTGCGAACCAGCTCAACCAGGCGCTGCAGCTCGCCGCGCAGGCGAACTCCGCGAACCCGGCCTTCAACCCGCTCATGACGACCCTCCAAGAGATCGGCCGCACCTCGGAGGCGAACCTCATCCCGGCCCTCCGCGCCCAGTGCAGCGCGGCCGAGAACCCGACATCGCAGTATCCCGTCCCCAGCACGACACCGGGGGCGACACCGGGGGCGACACCGGGGGCGACACCGGGGGCGACGCCGGGCTCGGTCACCTCGACCACCGCGACGCACTCCTGAGCATCGGCGCGGCGTGCCACCGCTCGCTCGGGTGCCGTCGATAGCGTGGCCGCCAACGGCTGCGCCGCGTGACGCAGCCAGACCTGCCCCGCACCGACAGACCAAGGAGCACCGCTGGACGTTCCCCGGACAAGGGCCCGACGCCCTGGCGCCGCCCCCCCGGCCGGCCGCGCAGCCCTTCGGAGTGTGCCGGCCCCTGGCCGTCCCCATGCTGCCCCGCGACGCGGGCGAGCCGCCGGGCCGCCCCTGCGCCGCGCCAGCTTGCGGGTGCGGCGCCGGCGCGCGGTCGCGTTGCTTGTCGGCGCGGCGGTCCTCGTCCTCGGCCTCGCCTCCTTCGGCATCTCCGCGTCGAGCGGGCCCTCCCTTCCGCCACTGCCCTCGACACCGTTTCGCGCGCGCATCGTGACGATCGCCGAGTCGCAGCTCGGCTACCACACCGTCCCGGCCCACTCCTACTGCAACAAGTACAGCGAGTACTGGGGCGCAGGCAGGCGGTGCGCGAACGGGCTTCGCAGCGAAGAGTGGTGTGCGGACTTCGCAGCCTGGGTGTGGCGCAAGGCCGGTGCGCAGTTCACATATGCCTACGGGACATCGGAGATCAACGCGTCATCGGCGAGCTTCTACTTCTGGGCCGCAGCCCACGGGACGTGGCATCCGGTGACAGCCGGCTACACCCCGCAGCCGGGCGACGTCGCCGTGTACGGGCTCAACGTCACAACACGCACCGCGGACCACGTCGCGGTCGTAACCGGCTACACCGGTGGCGCCCGCGGTCCCGACGTCGTGAACGGGGACGGCGACCACACGGGCTTCAGCGTCGTCGAGGCCGGGACCGATCAGTACAAGGCGGACACCCCCGGCGCGAACGCCCCCCTTGCCGGCTACGCGTCGCCGATCCCGCCGGCGCACGCCGCGACCTGACCTGCGGCCCAGAGCGGGCCGGCTGGCGGCCGGCCCGCTGCGTGGCGATCGGTCAGGGTGTGACGGTCGCTCCGGGCACGAGCACGCCGCGGTCTTTGAGCCGCTGTACGAGCCACGCGACGCTGTCGGGAGCCTCCATCGCCTGCTGCCAGCCGTCGAGGAGCTGGTCGACCGCCGCGCGGGACGGCACGACGCCGACGACCGCGACCGACATGCCCTCGATCTCCTTTTCGTCGGTGCTGTGCGCGCCGCGGACGTGGATGCCGCCGAAGGGTGTCACCCAGCCGTCCGGGACCGGCTCGCGCATGACGTAGAGCTCACCGGTGTCCTCGATCCAGCTCAGCTCGTGGCGGACCCCGTCCGCGTCCCGCCAGTCCTCACCGAACTCCACCTCGGCGGAGCTCCGCCGTCGCTCGTCGGCGTCGTAGAACTCCTCGATGTCCATTCGAGGGCACTGTAGTCGGGTCCTCGCGAGGGGACGGAGGGCGACGACCTACGTTCTCGAGTGGCCGCGCCCCTGGTCACGGTCGAATTTGGCCGGACCGCTCCGGGTGGGAGCGTCGGGGGGAGCCTCCGCTCGCAGCCTCCTCGGATGCCGACCGACGCACTTCGACCCCTGGACCGACTCGCACGCGACTGGGAGGCGCGACGACGCAGCGCCTGCTCGCGAGAGGCGTTCGCCGCGCTCGCCCGAGCCGAGCCCGGCATCGCCCTCGTCGACGCGCAGGATCTGGGCGACCTCGTCGACGCCCTCATCGGGACGAGGGCCGAGACCTGGCGCGCGGAGCGCGGACAGCACGAGCGCGACCGTGCCGCGGAACTGTTCCGGCTGATGTTGCGCGCGGGGGACGCACACCCGCTCGTCCCGCGGGCCCTCGTCCAGGCGCTCGTGCCCGGGATCATCGGGGTCGGGCGGCGCCTTTCATGGGGGAAGGACGGGGAATGGGACAGTCAGGACAACTTCACCCTCGAGGCGATCGCGACCGCCTGGGAGGTGGTCGTCGAGTGGAGCGGCGAGGACCGCCCATACGCCGTGCTCGACGTCCTCTCTGCGGTCCGCTGCCGGCTCCGGCGGCGGATCGTCCGTTCCCGTGCACTGCAACGCGTCGAGCGGCTCGCATCGGACGAGGAGCGGCTCGCGGAGCCACCGGCGAGGGGATCGAGCGACGTCGAGGAGCTCGCGCGGGCCATCGAGCGCGAGCAACGACACCTGGACAGGGAGGACGCCGACGTCCTGTACGCGCACCGGGTCCTCGGGTACTCGCTCTCCGAGCTCTCCGTCGCCTCCGGACACTCGCGACGGTTCCTGGCGGCGCGGCGGGACCGCGCGGTCGCCGTGCTCACCGCCTGAGCGTTCGACGGACGAGGATGCCGGCAAGCGAGGCTCGAAGACGTAGACGGCGGAGAGGCGGATCTTGCCATCGTCCGATACCGTGGCGCGCTGTGGACGCGGCGCGCCCGCGGGGCGCCGACGCGGGGAACGGGCTGACGACACGCACCGGGGCGCGGGATGGCTGATCCCGGGCGTCGTTCGCGCGCGTGGGCCGTACTCGCGGTCGCCCTCGCGCTCATGGCGCTCGTGACCGCACTCTCCTCGACGACGAGCCGTCCGAGCCGCCCCTCCTCCCGGCTCTCGCTCGAGCGCACGGGCACACGGGCGGGAGAAGGCGCGAGCGGCGGCTCCGGTCCAGCCCCCCGGCACGGTCATGACCAGCAGGGAAGCCCGGCGCCCGGGAGACCGAGCCACGCCGGGACCGGCTCGGGCCGGCTGCCAGCCGTCTTCTTCGCGACATCTGGCGGTTTGCCGCACTCGACGGTGAGCCCCGGGCGGGGCACGGACTCTGTCGGGGGCACACCCGCACCGTCGATGGTGGCGGCGACGTCTCCGTCTCGCTCCGGATCCACGATTCCTTCCGCGTGGGGTGCGCCTTCGTCCGCATCGGCTGCGTCTTCGTCTTCCTCCCCTCCGTCCACGCCTACGACGTCGGGGAGCAGCGGAAGCACGGCCACGACCGGCGAGACCCCGTACTCGGGCACCTACCCAGGGCGCGGCTCGCTCGGTCCAGCGAGCACCACCACCTCGTTCGCCGCCAAGGGAGGCGGAACGGTCACCGCTGAAGCGACCTGGAGCGGGACCTCCAGCCTCGAACTGGCCATCACGTGCCCTGGCGGCTTGTCGGTGTCGCGGACCGGGTCTTCCGGCATCTCGCTCGAGATCGACGACTCCCATGGTGGAGGCGACTGCACGGTCACGCTCGCCGAACCACCCGGCGTGCGGGCTGAGGTGTCCTACGTCCTCGCCGTCAGCCCGGCCCCCTGAGCCCGTGCCGACGACCGCTCGCGGACGCACCGTCTTCGACGCCGTCGTCGGCGTCGCCGCGGCACTGCTCGTGTTCGGCGCCGTGCCCGGCGTGCTCGTCGGGTTCGTCGGACTGCCCTTCCCCCACAGGTGGAACGTGCACGCCGTCGTGTCGGTGGGTGGTCTCTTCGATCTCCTGGCGATCGTGAGCTGGTGCGCCTGGGCAGTCTGCGCGTGGCCGATCCTGCGGGCGGTCGCGCAGCGGGTGCGCGCGGCCAACACCGCACCGGCTGCGGGGGCCGCCGACCGGATCGCGTTGCGAATCGCGCTCGGTCTGTTCGCCGTCTCTTCGCTGTTCGGACTTGCCGCGTCGGCCGGATCGTCGGCGGCCGGCGCGTCCGTGGTCGCTCCCCCGGCGAGCGCGTCGATGGCCGTGCCGGCCGCACCGGTCCCCCAGGGGGAGACGGCGGACTACCTCGCTCGGGGGGAGGCGGCCACACCGGTCGCCCCTGCGGGTTCGCGGGTCGTCGTCGGGCCCGGCGACACCCTGGCGCGCCTCGCGCTCGCCCACTACGGCGACCCGGCCGCCTGGACCGCGATCGCCGCGGCCAACCTCGGCCGGCTCATGGCCGATAGCACCCGGTTCGTCGACCCGACCTTCGTCGCACCCGGATGGACGCTCGAGCTCCCGTCGCTCGGCACGCACAGTTCGCCGACGACAACGGCCCGTGCGGTCCCGGCGTCGTCGGACGGGTCGCTCCTCGTGCTCGGCGAGCTCGCGGCGGCAGGTATCAGCGCGCTCGTCGCCGGCCTCCTCGCTCGCCGGGCGCGCCAACTTCGACGGTTGAGCGCGTTCGCACGCGAGGAGGGCGACGAGACCCCCGTGCCTGCCGCCCTCGAGGCCGATCTCGGCGCGCTCGTCGCGCCCTTCGAGGGGCTGCCGCTCGTCGAGATGGTCGAGACGGCGATCTGCGCGCTCGGCGAGGCGCTGTCGACATGCGACCCGCCTCCGGGCCGGCTGCAGTGGATGCGTGCGGGCCGCGACGGTGTCGAGATCCGCTTCGGCGACCCGGTTCCCGCCGACATCGAGGGCTGGCATCGGTCCGGGCCTGCGAGCTGGCTCCTTCCTCCGGCCGCGGCCGTCGGGATACGCGGGCGGCCCGGTGAGCGCACCGGCGAACGATGCGACCCGTGGCGCAGGGCGCTCCTGCCGCTCGGCGACGACGAACGCGGGACGTGGATCGTGCCGCTCGAGGCGGGGATGACCGTGTCGGTGATCGGGCCACGCGCCGCCGACCTCGTCCGGGCCATGCGCACTGCGCTGGCGACGTGGCGCTGGCACGAAGCCCTCGTCGTCACCGACGACCCTGCTCGGGTCCCGGGCGGGACAGACGTGCACGCGGCCGGGACAGCCGCAGGAGACCCGGAAGCCTCGGGAACCGTCGTCTTCGTCGGCGACCCGGAAGCGCTGGCCGGCTCCGCACACCGCGCCTGCGCGGTGCTCACGACGCGCCAAGCCGACGACGCGGACATCACCGTCGTCGTCGACGCACGCGCGGCGAGCGCCCATCCGCTCGGGCTCACGGTCCGCCCCCCGCTGCTGGCTGCGTCGTGGGCGCCCGCGGCCGACACGCTCGTCCAGCCGCCCGGACCGGCCGAGCGGCGGCCGCCGATGTCACTCGTCCGCAGGGGCCGCGCACCAGCTGTCGTGCGCGTGGCGGAACGGGTCACCGGGGTCACCGGCGGCACCGCGCGTGGAAAGGTGGAGATCGAGCTGCTCGCCACGCTGCCCGGCATCGCGGGTCTGCAAGCGGACCTTCCCCCGAAGAGGGCCCGGCGCGCGCTGGAGCTCCTTGCGTACCTCGGCATGCACGCTCCCGATCCCGTGACCGGTGACCGCCTGCGGACCCGCGTCCTCGGCTCCTCCGACGCCGACGCTGCGGCCAAGACCCTCTTCAACACGGCGGGCG
>DAIRCY010000029.1:755-1779 GCA_036796435.1 Acidimicrobiales bacterium | reverse complement strand
CCCGAGGTCCTCGGCCTGCTCGCGCTGATGCTGCTGCACCACGCCCGCCGCGCCACCCGAACCGGCCCCGACGGCGAGCTGCTGCTCCCTCCGGCGTCTCGCACGGGCCACTACCGCCTCTCGCCGTTCGTGACCGTCGACGCCGTGCGCGCGTGTGCGCTCCTTCGTGAGGGCGTCGACGCGCGCACAGCCGACGCCGCGGTGCCGCTGCTCCGAGAAGGACTCGAGCTCGTGCGCGGCGAGCCGCTCGCCGGGGTGCTCACCGGCTACGCCTGGTGGCGCGCCGAAGGCCACGAGCGCCGGGTCGCAGACGCCGTCGTCGACGGTGCGTGCACGCTCGTGCGAGCCGCCCTCGTCTCCGGCGACGTCGATCTCGCGCGCTGGGCGCTCTCGCAGGCGAGGAAGGTGGAGTGCTACAGCGAGGCGCTCGCCCGTGCGGCGATGCGTGTGGCCGCGGCGAGCGGCGACGCGCGCCGGCTCCACGCGGAGTGGGAGGAGTGCCGCCGTCAGATGGACGAGCTCGACCCCGGCGGCACGCCTACCGAGCGGACCGAACAGCTCTACGCGCTCCTGCGCGCGCAACTCGCGAGCACCGGCGGACATGCCCTCGATCAGGCGAGCTTCGCCGCGATCGACGCTGCGCCCTTGAGGACGGTGCCGTCGGCGCCCTCCACCGTGTAGTGGTGCGCGGGGCGCGCCCGTGCCTCGGCCACCATGTCGCCGAGCAGTGCACGGAAGGCCACCGGCGGGTCGATCCACAGGTAGCGGGCGAGGGAGCCGGGGACCGTGTTGATCTCGTTGACGAAGAGCTCCTTTCCGTCCGAGAGGAAGTCCACGCGCGCGACCCCGCGCACTGAACAAAGGCGCGCCACGGTCTCCGCCGCCTGTCGCAGCGTGCGCTCGAGCCCGCCGTCGATCTCGGCTGGAAGCTCTCGCGGCGCGCTCGCCATGCCCTCCCCGCCGACGTACTTGTCCGCGTAGCCGAGGATGTCGGGCTCCCCCGCCGCGCCGCCGGCTCGGGGCG
>DAIRCY010000029.1:0-736 GCA_036796435.1 Acidimicrobiales bacterium | reverse complement strand
TCGATCGCAGACAGCGCGACCTCCGGCCAGCTGCGCACGGCGATCTGCAGGTCGAAGAGGTCGCCCCGGTACGGCTCGAGCACGGCGCCCGCACGAAGGTGGCGGTTGGCGTCGAGCAGCGCCACCGCCGTGTCGAGGTCGGCGACGTTGGCCGCGATGCCGATCGAAGACCCCCCGAAGCGCGGCTTCACGATGAAAGGGGGCGCGAATCCGACGTCGGCCGTCGACTTGTCGAGGAGGACCCGGGGCAGCGCAGGGAGGCCGGCGCAGGTGATCACGTCGGCGAACGCGAGCTTGTCCATCCCGAGCGCGGCCCCCGCGACCGTCGGGCCCGCGTAGCGGACGCCGGAGAGGTCGAGGGCAGCCTGCAAGGTACCGTCCTCGCCCGGCCCCCCGTGGCAGCACACGATGGCGACGTCGATCCCGAGCGGGCGTGGGCGGCCGAACCGGCCTCCCTCCGAGGTGAACCCGGACTCGAGCAGCAGCTGGACCCGCGTCGCGCCCTGGGGGATCCCCTGGACGAACGCGCTCGCCTCGAGCGCCGGGTCGACCTCGTACCACTCGCCGGTCTTCGTCCAGTACAGCGCGCGCGCCCCGATGGCGCGCGCCGACTGCAGGCCCGTGAGCACCTGCGCCGCGCACTCGTACAGCAGCGAGCCGGTGTCGAGCCCACCGGCGAAGGCCGGGACGACGGCGTCGTCGGGGGTCAGGCCGTGCAGCTCGCGGTGCTCGCCGC
>DAIRCY010000028.1:0-28722 GCA_036796435.1 Acidimicrobiales bacterium | reverse complement strand
CCGGGAGGCATCGGCCCGCGCCAAGGCACGCGAGGGAGGTGCCGGGCGACGAGAAGGAGGCGAGCGAGCCGACCGCGGTCGTGCCGGAGGGCACCGCGCCCGGCCATGGGACGAGCGATACGGCCGCACCCTCGAAGACGCCGTCGGCCGGGGGCGCGGCGGGCGGCGCAGAGGTGCTCCCGACGCCGAACGTGGCTCCCCCCGGCGCGCGTCGGGCCGCAAGGCTTCCGCCCAGGCCGGACTGCGCGCCGGGCGCGCCGGGGACCCCCCACTTCGGGAGCGGTCCGCGCCAGACGATGACCGGGCCGTCGGGTGGCTGCGGCTCGACGGCGGCGCCGGTCAGCGCTGCCTGCTGGTCCCCGGTGCCCGATGCCATGCCGAGCGCCCACAGTCCGACACCGCGCAAGTGGGCGGCGTCCACGAGGCGCGCCTTCTCGGCGAGCGACGCCGGGTCGTCGAACCACACCTGGTGCCACTGGCTTCCGACCTGGTACACGGCCCACGGGCCGTCGGTCGCCGGGTCCCAATAGACCGTGTCGCTCGGAGCGATCTGGTCGTCGGCGACGGGCGTCGGGGGTCCGGTGGCCGGATCCCCCGCTGTCGGGCCGACCGTCGGGAAGTCCTCGCCGTACAACGGCATCGCGAGGATCACCTTCGAGGCACCGGCGGCGCCGCTGTAGCTCGCGATGACCTGGCTGTCGGTGTAGCTGGACGCCCCGAAGCCGGGTGTGGGACCCGCGCCGAACGTGGCCCCCATGTCGTAGTCCATGACCACGAACGCGTCGACGAACGGCGCCATGCCGCCGACGTCGTAGAAGCCTCCGGGGTCGGAGGCGGACGACGCGTACGTGTCGACCGTGAGCTGCCACGCCGAGTCCGCGGCGTGCAGCGACTTGGACACCGTCGCGACCAGCTGGTCGAGGCCGGTGCGGTCTGTCGGGCCCGCACCTTCGAAGTCCATGTTCACCCCGTCGAGGTTCTTCGCGCGGACGAGGCCCACGAGCGTCGACGCCAGCGTCGCCTGCGCCGCCGGGTCGTGGGTCAGCGCGTCCAGCGCCGCCTGGTCGAAGCAGGTCGCGCTCAAGACGGCCCGCTCGCCGTCGTGGTGGGCGGCGGTGATGAAGTCGGCGAGCGCCTGGCTCTCGTAGCCGACCCATCCCGCGTTGGACGGCGACTCGTCGATCGTGCCGTCGGGGTTCACGTCCACGCTGAAGTAGGCGATCGTCGTGAGCGAGGTGAGGTCGACACTCGAAGGATCCGGCAGCGCCCAGTACGGCAGGAAGCCGAACGCCTCGCGGGGGGCGAGAGGCGCCCGTGCGATCGAGGGGGGCGACGGGGCGGGCGGAGCCGTCGCCTTGGGCAGGCGGAGGTGGCCCTTGGCGAAGGCCCCGGTCAGCACCCCATCGCGGTCGTGCGCGGACCGATGGTGCGGCGCAGGGCTCGCCAGGAGAGCGGGCGCACCGCCTGCGACACCGCCGAGCAGGAGGAGGCACGACGCCGCGAGGGCGAGCCGCCGCGTCCGCCGGCGCGGGTAGGAAGCCTCCTTGGCCGCCCGTCTCCGGCCCTCGCTGTGGGCGGCGCGCAGCGCGCAGAGGAAGGCGCCGAGGTCACGCGCGTCCGCGAGGACGACGAACGGCGCCGGCCGGGCCCGCACGGCGAGCACCTGCCTGCTGTGGCCCTCCCCGTCCGGCGCGCTGGCGTCGGCATCCCATCCGTCGACGTCGGCCCAGTCCCATCGCCGGACCTGACGCCCGTCGACGTCCGTCAGCGACAGGCCGCGCTCTCCCACCTCGAGCCCGGTGCCCCGCATGGCGCCGATGCCCGACGCTGCCGACCCCGTGAGGGGGCGGGCGTCGAGCAGGTGCGCGCGCACTGCCGGCTTGCTTCCCCTCCCGCCCGACATCGTTGCCGAGGGTAGTTCACCGGGCCCCCGCTGGATAGGGGGCAGCTCCGAATCGCGAACGGCGGCGCGTGGCCCGCCCGGAGGTTCAGTCGGTGGGCCGCCCCAAGAACGCCGCGAGCTGGTCCGCCGCGGGCGCGTCCGGCGCGCACGGTTGCTCGTCGCCGAAGGGCTTGCCCGGGCCCCGGAAATCCGGAGGGAGGCGCTCGCGCGATCCGGCCAACAGCTCGGCGGCGAGCTCCTCGTCGAGCCCCGACGTCGGCTGGCCGGTCGCCCGGGCGAGGTCCCAGGCATGCGTGAACACGTCGGTCGCGCGCATCCCGACCAGCCTCCTCGCCGGCACGGTGCCGAAGGGGAGCTCGAACGTCCGGTCGAGTCCGCCCGGCGCTGCGAAGGAGGCCTGCGCGTCGTCGGCCGAGCTCGCGAACAGCTCCATCAGGTCGGCGGCGCTCCCGCCGCTCGGCGGCGTCTCAGGGGACTTCCCCGTCGCCGACCGTTGGTTGCCGGCGATCACGTGGCCGACGAGATCGCGCACTCGCCATTCGGTGCACGGCGTCGGCGCGTGCAGCTGGTCGTCGGTCACCCCCGCCAGCACCCGAGCGAAGACGTCCTGTGCCCGCTGATGCGCGTCCAATGAGTCCATCTCGCCTCCTCCTTCTCCATCCCGCGGGCCACCGTATCCGGGCGATCGAGTGAGCATGCCGGACAAGAACGTTCGTGTCGACGACCGCTGTCACCGCCTGACGGCTGCTCGGGCGTCCCTCGTCCTTCGGATCACGGTGTCCCACGCCGCATTTCGCTTCGCTGCCGGGACTCGTACCGAACCTGCGAGGTCCAAGAAGTTCGGAACCGTCGCGAGCACTGCCCGCCTGCCCTGCACGCGGAAGAACACTTCGCCGCCCTCCTCGAGACCGAGCGCATCACGCACCGCCTTGGGCACGGTGATCCGACCCTTCGAGGTCATCTTCGCGGCGACGTCCACTCGGGTCAGCGGTTCTGCGGGAACCCCAGGTCGACCGCGCTCGTCGCCGGGTCGGGCCAGCGCTCGGTGACGACCTTCGCGCGGGTGTAGAAGTTGACGCTCTCGGGGCCGTAGATGTGGGTGTCACCGAAGAGCGACGCCTTCCATCCCCCGAAGGAGAAGTAGCCGACGGGGACGGGGATCGGCACGTTCACGCCGACCATTCCCGCCTCGACCTCCTCTTGGAACCGGCGGGCCGCGCCGCCGTCGCGGGTGTAGATCGCCGCCCCGTTCCCCCAGGGGCTCGCGTTCACGAGCGACATGGCCTCGTCGTAGCTCTCCGTGCGCACCACCGAGAGCACGGGTCCGAAGATCTCGTCGCGGTAGCAGTCCATCGCGGGCGTCACGTTGTCGACGAGGGAGGCGCCGAGGAAGAAGCCCTCGGCCCCGTACCGGTCGTGCTCCCTGCCGTCGACGACGACCGTGGCGCCTTGTGCTGCGGCGGAGTCGATGTAGGAGGCGACCTTGTCGCGGTGCTCCTTGGTCACGAGGGGACCCATCTCGGCATCCTCGTCGAGGCCGGGCCCGATCCGGAGCTTTCCCAGCCGCTCGGTGATCGCCCGGACGAGCGGCTCGGCGACGCGGCCGACCGGCACCACCACCGAGACGCCCATGCCCCGCCCCCCCGCCGAGCCGTAGGCAGCGGAGACGGCCGCGTCCGCCGCCATGTCGACGTCGGCGTCGGGGAGGACCACCATGTGGTTCTTCGCGCCGCCGAGCGCCTGGACGCGCTTCCCCCGCCGGGCGGCCTCCTCGTAGATGTAGCGGGCGATCGGCGTCGACCCGACGAACGAGACCGCCTGGACGTCGGGGTGGGCCAGCAGCGCGTCGACCGCGACCTTGTCGCCCTGGACGACGTTGAACACCCCGTCGGGAACGCCGGCGTCGGCGAGGAGGCCGGCGAGGAGGACCGACGCGAGCGGGTCCTTCTCCGAGGGCTTCAAGATGAAGGTGTTCCCGCACGCGATGGCGCTCGCGCACATCCACAGCGGCACCATGGCCGGGAAGTTGAACGGGGTGATGCCCGCGACGACACCGAGCGGCTGGCGGACCGAGTACACGTCGACGCCGGTGGAGGCGCGCTCGGCGTAGCGACCGGCGAGGAGGTTCGGGATGCCGCACGCGTAGTCGACGTTCTCGAGGCCGCGGGCGACCTCGCCCATCGCGTCGGAGAGGACCTTGCCGTGCTGGAGGGTGATCGCACGGGCGAGGTCGGCGCGGTGCGCGTCGATCGTCTGGCGCACGCGGAACAGGATCTCGGCCCGCTTGGCGAGCGAGGTCTCGGCCCACGGCCGGGCGGCGGCTCGCGCGGCCTCCACCGCGCGGTCTACCTCCTCCGCGCTCGCGAAGTCGACCTGGTGGGTCCGCGTCCCGGTGGCGGGGTCGAAGACGTCGCCGTGGCGGCCCGACTCGCCGGGCACGACCTTGCCGCCGATGAAGTGACTGATGCGTTCCACTGTTGCTCCCCTTTCAGTCGACGACGGCGCGGTCGGTGATCTCGAGCGCGCGGTCGAGCACGGCGAAGCCGTCTGCGAGCTGCTCCTCGGTGATGCACAACGGAGGGTTGGTCATCAGCTGGCTCCAGTGGGCGATCGTGTACACCCCGTTGTCCAAGATGAACTCGAGGAGCTCGGCCATCTCGGGGCTCGAGGAGTTGAACGGCGCCATCGGCTCCCCCGTGCGGCCGCTTCGCACGATCTCGAGGCACCCGAAGAGCCCGATGCTGCGGTGCGCGCCCACGGAGGGGTGCCGCGCGGCGAGTTCCTCGTGGTGCCGGCGCATCACCTCGCCGAGCTTCGCGGCGTGCTCGACGAGCCCGTCCTCCTCGTAGACGCGGATCGTCGCCAACGCCGCGGCGAGCGCGACCGGGTGCGAGTTGTACGTGAGGCCGCCGGCGAAGACGTGGTCCTCGAAGTACTCGGCCACGTGGGGCCGGAGGCCCACGGCGCCGAGCGGCACGTAGCTCGAGGTGAGCCCCTTCGCACAGGTGATGAGATCGGGGACGACACCCCAGTGGTCGACGGCAAACCACGCGCCGGTCCGTCCGAACCCGCTCATCACCTCGTCGGCGATGAGGAGGATGCCGTGGCGGTCGCACAGCTCACGGACCCCCTGGAGGTAGCCGTCGGGCGGGACCAGGATCCCGTTCGTCCCGGTGACCGGCTCGACGATGAAGGCGGCGATCGTCGAGGGACCCTCGAGCTCGATCGTCTCCTCGAGCACCCTGAGGGCGTCCTCTGCAGAGTCCGTCGGCCGGGTCGTGCCGTGGTAGAAGTCGAGCACGTGGACGACGCCGGGGATGCCGGGCTCGTTCGCCCAGCGCCTCGGGTCACCCGTCAGGGTGATCGCACCCGCCGTCGCGCCGTGGTACGAGCGGTACCGGGCGAGGATCTTGTGCCGGCCGGTCACCGCGCGGGCGATGCGGATCGCGTTCTCGTTCGCCTCTGCGCCCCCGAGGGTGAAGAAGCTCTTTTCGATGTCGCCCGGGAAGAGCTCCGCGAGCTTCCGGCCGAGGAGCGCGCGCACCTCGGTCGTGAGCGCCGCCGAGTTGACATAGGCGAGCTCGCGTACCTGGGCCGCCACGGCGTCGGCGATGCGCGGGTCGCCGTGACCGGCGTTCACGCTCATGAGCTGGGAGTTGAAGTCCAGGTAGCGCGTGCCGTCGGCGGCGGTGAAGTAGACGCCGCTCGCCGAGGCGACCGGGAGGGGGGAGACCTTCGACTGCGCCGCCCAGTCGAACAGCGTGTAGCGCTTGGAGAGCTCGACGATCTCGGCCGCCGACAGCTTGCCGCCACCGTGCTCGCCCATTGCAGACCTCCCGTCGCGTCCCTTTCAGGCGATCGTACGGCACATCTCGCCCCTCAGGAACGGGCCCCCGCCGCACCCGCCGAGTCGAGAGGGCGCGCGAGCCGGCGGTCAGCGCGGGATCTCGCCGGTCTCGAGCAGCTCGGCGAAGCGGTCCCCGTCGACCACGGGGACGCCCAGCTCCTCGGCTTTCTGCGTCTTCGCGGTCCCCGGCGCCGTCCCCACCACGACCGCGAAGGTCTTCTTCGAGACGGTCCCCGGCGACTTGCCGCCCCTCGAGAGGATCGCCTCCTCGGCCTCCTCGCGGGTGTAGCCCTCGAGAGTCCCCGTCACGACCACCGACTTGCCGGCGAGCGTCGCAGCGTGCCCTTCTCCCGCAGCTCCGGCCGGGGCCGCCGACCCCGCCGCACCGCCCGCCGCACCCGCCGCACCCGCCGCGACGCCGGGCTCCTCGGTCTGGAGGCCGAGCACCACGAGGCGGTCCACGACGGCGCTGTTCTTCTCGTTGGCGAAGAACTCGGCGAGGCTGTCGGCGATCACCGTGCCCACCCCGTCGACGGCCGCGAGCTCCTCGACGCTCGCATGGCGCAACGCGCCGAGCGTGCCGAAGGCGCGGGCGAGCGCCCGGGCGCCGGTCGGGCCGACGTGGCGGATCCCGAGCGCGACGAGGAGCCGGGAGAGCGGCCGGGACTTCGACGCCTCGATGGCGTCGACGAGGTTCTTGGACGAGATCTCCCCCATCCGCTCGAGCGTGGAGAGGCGTGCGGGCTCGAGGAGGTACAGGTCCGCCGGGTCGGCGACCATCCCCGCCTTCACGAGCTGCACGACGCGCTCTTCGCCGAGCCCCTCGATGTCCATCCCCGAGCGCGAGGCGAAGTGCACGATCCGCTGGACGCGCTGGGCCGGGCAGTCGATGTTGGTGCAGTAGGTGTCGCTCTCGCCCGGCAGCCTCGTGAGCGGCCCGCCGCACGACGGGCACGTCGTCGGGAACTTCCACGGCGGGCGGCGTTGCGCGCTCGGGCCGAGCACCGGACCCACCACCTCGGGGATCACGTCGCCGGCCTTGTGCACGATCACGAGGTCCCCGGGCCGGACGTCTTTCAGGCGCACCTGGTCCTCGTTGTGCAAGGTGGCGAGCCGGACCGTCGAGCCGCCGACGAAGACCGGCTCGAGCATCGCGAACGGCGTCGCCCGTCCGGTCCTCCCGATCGACACCATGATGTCCACGAGGCGCGTCGTGCGGTCCTCGGGGGGGAATTTGAAGGCGATCGCCCACCGCGGCGCCCGCGACGTGGCGCCCAGGCGGTCGTGGAGCGAGAGGTCGTCCACCTTCACCACGACCCCGTCGATCTCGTAGGGGAGGTCGTGCCGGTGCGCCTCGAGCTCCCGGCACCGGGCGAACGCGGCCGAGACGCCGTGGACCTTGCGCGCGTCGGGGCTGACGGGGAAGCCGGCGGCGCGGAGCAGCTCGAGGGCGCCGCTCTGGGTCGCAGGGGGCCACTGGGCGCCCGCGTCGCGGCCGGCCCGTCGCGTGGCCTTGCCCCCGTCGGTCTCCTCGGGGATCGCGCCGTCGATCTCGCCGATCTGGTACGCCCAGAAGGACAGCGGGCGCGAGGCGGTGACCGCGGGGTCCTTCTGCCGAAGCGATCCGGCCCCCGCGTTGCGCGGGTTCGCGAACGTCTTGGTGCCCTGCGCCTCGGCGCGCCGGTTCAGCTCGGCGAATGTGGCGGTCGGCATGTACACCTCGCCGCGCACCTCGAGGTGGTGGGGGGCCGGCGTCTCGAGCACGCGGGGCACCACGCGGATGGTGGCGACGTTCGCGGTCACGTCTTCGCCGGTCACGCCGTCCCCGCGGGTGGCGGCGCGGACGAACCTGCCATCGACGTAGGTGAGCGACATCGCGACGCCGTCGACCTTGGGCTCGCAGCTGAAGTCGAGCGACTCGAGGTCCGTGTCGGGCAGCTGGCGGCGCAGCCGGTCCGCCCACGCGTCGAGCTCGGCCTGCTCGAACGCGTTGTCGAGGCTCATCATCGGGATGCGGTGACGGACCGGGGCGAAGAGCTGGGTCTCCGCCGCGCCCCCGACCCGCTGGGTCGGCGAGTCGGGCGTGATGACCTCGGGATGCTCGGCCTCCACCTGGCGGAGCTCCCGGACGAGCGCGTCGTAGTCGGCGTCGGGGATCTCGGGGGCGTCGAGGACGAAGTAGCGCTCGTTGTGGTGCTCGATCAGCCTGCGGAGCTCTGCCGCCCGCTCCGCCGGTGTCCGCCGTTCCGGCCCCTCCCCGGCGGCGCCCGCGCTCATCGGCGCCTCCGGGTCGCCGCGACGATCCCCGCCCCGAGGACGCGCTCGGGGTCGGCCGCGTCGTAGAGGGCGACGGTCTGGCCCGGGGCGACGGGCCTGTGGCGCGGGGCGAAGCCGCGCCCGAGCCCCTGGCCGCCCGGGCCCGCCTCCGACCGGATCGTGCAGCGGGCGGGACGGCCGTGGGCGCTCACCTGCGCGATCGCGTCCTCGCCGTCGGAGAGCGCCTCGTCGACCCACGTCACCGTGCCCGCCGCGAGCACGACCCCCTCGACCGTCGCCCGGGCCGACCGGGCGACCGTCACTCGGCGGGCCACCGGGTCGACGGCCACCGCGTACCGGCGCTCCCCCGCCGCCGGCATCCCGCGGCGCTGGCCGACCGTGACGAGCTCGACGGCGTCGACCTCCCCGAGGCGCTCCCCGCTCTCTGTGTCGACGACCTCCGCGCCGTGGAGCTCGAGGCGGCTCGAGAGGAAGCCCTCCCGACCCTCGCGGTCGTGGATGAAGCACACGTCCTGGCTGTCGGGCTTCGCCGCGGTCCGAAGCCCCAGCCGCTCCGCCTCGGCGCGCACCTCGGCCTTGGTCAGCTGGCCCACCGGCAGCACGACGGACGCCAGCTGGGACTGCCCCAGCATGGAGAGCACGTACGACTGGTCCTTCAGCGGGTCGGCCCCCCGGCGCAGCGAGTAGCGGCCGTCGCGCTCGCATACCCGGGCGTGGTGGCCGGTCGCCAGCCGTTCGAACCCCAGCCGGTGCGCGCGCTCGAGCAGGAGGTCGAACTTGATGTGGCGGTTGCACTCGATGCAGGGGTTCGGCGTGCGGCCCGCCGCGTGCGCGGCGACGTAGGGGTCGACCACGTCGCGCGCGAACTCCTCGGTGAGGTTGAAGACGTGGTGCACGATGCCGAGCTGCTGGGCGACCCGGCGCGCGTCGTCCACGTCGGCGACCGAGCAGCAGCCCGAGCTCTGCGGGCCGCCCCACAGCTTGAGGGTGGCCCCGACCACGTCGTGGCCTTCGGCGACGAGGAGCGCGGCGGCGACCGAGGAGTCCACCCCTCCTGACATCGCGACGAGGACGCGCACGGGACTGCGCCGGCCCGCCCGCTCAGCCGCGCAGGCGCGCGACGGCCGCAGGGACGACGGCGAGGGCACGAGCCACGTCCTCAGGCGTCGTCGTGTGGCCGAGGCTGAACCGGATCGACCCCCGGGCGACGCCGGCCGGTACGCCCATCGCGGCGAGCACGTGGCTCGGCTCGAGCGCTCCGCTCGCGCAGGCGGCGCCGCCCGACACGCAGACGCCTTCCTCGTCGAGCAGCACGACCAGCTCCTCCCGGTCGACACCCTCGAAGCAGAGGTGGCAGTGGCCGGGCAGGACCGAGGTGCGCGCCGCCGCCTCGACGGCGCCCGGCACCGCGTCGAGGAGCCCGTCGGCGAGCCGGTCGCGCAACGCGCCGACCCGCTCGGTCTCCGCCTCCCGCTCCTTGGCGACTGCGGCGAGGGCGGTCGCGAGCCCGACGGCGCCGGCGACGTCGTGCGTGCCTGCCCTGCGCTCGCGCTCCTGGCCGCCCCCGACGAACAGCGCGTCGAGCTCGATCCCCTCGCGCACCACGAGCGCGCCGGTGCCTTTCGGGCCGCCGAGCTTGTGCGCGGAGATCGAGACGAGGTCGGCCCCGGCGGCCGCCTGCGCGACGTCGAGCCACGCGGCGGCTTGCACCGCGTCGGTGTGGACGACCGCGCGCGGGGCGAGGCGCTTCGTGACCCGCACCACGTCGCCGAGAGGCTGGACGGTGCCGACCTCGTTGTTGGCGAGCATGACCGAGACGAGCGCGACGTCGCGGTCGAGCATCGACGCGAGCGCGTCGAGGTCGACGACCCCGTGGCGGTCGACGCCGGCCGTCTCGTGGACCACGCCCGGCAGGCGGAACGCCGCGGCACGGCAGGCCTCGAGCACCGCCGCGTGCTCGATCGCGGAGCAGACCACGACCGTCCGCTCGCCCGCCCTCCGCCGGGTGGCGGCGCCGAGGACGCCGAAGACGGCGAGGCTGTCCCCTTCGGTGCCGCCGGAGGTGAAGACGACCTCCCGGGGCGCCGCGCCGAGGAGCTGCGCGACCTGGTCGCGGGCCTCTTCGAGCGCCTCCCGGGCGGCCCGGGCCTGGCGGTGGTGGCCCGAGGGGTGGCCGTAGGTGCGGGAGGCGAACGGCGCCATGGCGTCTGCGACCTCGTCGCGCACGGGCGCCGACGCGGCGTGGTCGAGGTAGGTGAGCTGCGGCTCGTTCGGGAGGTCGGTACGTGCCATGCGACTTCAGAGGCTACGCGCAACGGGCGGCGCGGCTGCGTCGAGCCGCAGATCGAGCCGCGTCACGCAGCTCGGGCAGCGCAACAGCAGGATGGTAGACGTTCTTGCCGGTGTGACCCGCGAAAAGGTGCACATTCCTGAGTGTGCCACCTAGGAAAAGGTATACAATCCTCCGTGTGGCTACCAGGATCGGACTGCTGGCCCAGGAGCTCGCACGCACCAACCCCTGGTGGCGGGACCCTCGGTGGGCCCTGATCGATCCTGATCTGCGAGAGGCCAACGAGGCTGGGATCAACTATCGCTCGAAGGCGCTGTCCTCCTTGACGCCCGGCTGCGTGTACGTGCTCCGCGGCCCCCGGCGGGTAGGCAAGACCGTCGCTGTCAAGCAGCAGATCGAGGACCTGATCACGGAGGGAGCTCCGCCGACGGCGATGGTCCGGGTGGCTGCCGACAACATGGCAGCCAAAGAGTTGCGCACCGTCGTCCAGAACACTGCCCTGCCGGTGGCCCCTCGAGGCAGCGCGCGTGTGTGGTTCTTCGACGAGATCTCGTCGGTGACCGGGGACTGGGCGAAGGAGATCAAGTGGCTCCGGGACAACGACCCGCCGTTCCGCGTCGCCACGGTTGTGCTCACGGGGTCGAACGCTGCTGCGTTGACCTCGGCCGCCGGCCAGCTCGCCGGTCGACGGGGTCGAGCGGCGCATCTCGACCGGGTCCTCCTTCCGATGGGCTTTCGGACGTTCGCCGCCGTGCTGGGCACCACGCTCGCCGTCGCCCCGCTCGATCTCTCCCAGCTCCACGGTGCCGAGGCCCGGGAGGCGTACCACGCGGCCCTGCCGTGGCTCGACGATCTCGTGCGCCTGTGGGAGGTGTACCTCTCCTATGGGGGCTTCCCACGAGCAGTGGCCGCTGCTGCTGCCGGCGAACCCGTACCGACGTCGTTCGTCAACGACATGTTCGACGTGATCGCTCGAGATGTCTTCGCACAGAGCCGGCTCGGACCGAACCGTGAGATGGCTCTTCTCGAGCGTCTGTGGCAGTCGATGGCGGCACCGGCGAATCTGTCCTCTATCGGCCACGACGTAGATGTGGGCCACGACGTGGTCTCACGCCACGTCGGGTACCTGCAGGCGTCGTTCCTCTTGTGGGCGTGCCCGCAAAGGACCGACGGTGCCTGGCTCGCACGAGCGCGCGCGCAGGACAAGCTCTACGCCGTCGACCCCCTGGTGGCCCGAGTCCCTCACTTGCGCAACCCCGAGCGCCGAGACATCGACCCCACCATCTTGACCGAGATGCAGATCGGCATGGCGGTCCGCCGGAAGGTCTACGCCACCGCCGAGAACGCCGACAACGACGAGTTCTTGTTTCATGTGCGGACTCCGTCACGAAAAGAGATCGACTTCGTCTCTCGCCACCTCGGGCCGGTTGCCTTGGAGGGGAAGTACTCGCAGTCCGGGCGCTGGCGCAGCGAGGCAGCCACGGTCAACGCGTCGACATGGAAGGGACTCCTCGTGACCCGCAACGTGCTGGACACGACCGGTGACGAAGCGTGGGCCATCCCTGCCGGGATACTCGCTTACTTGCTGGACACGTGATCCCGAGCCGGATCGTGTTGGAATAGACGGCGCAGCCCCTACTCCGCCGCCGCCCCAGGCGACGGCACGTCGCCCGACGGGGCCGACCGGACGGACTTCGCGTTCATGAACTCCTTGATGCCGACCCCGCTCAGCTCCCGGCCGTAGCCGGACCGCTTGATCCCGCCGAAGGGGAGCTCGGGGGACGAGGCGACCATCGTGTTGACGAACACCTGTCCCGCGGCGATCCCCGCAACGAGCCTGTCGCGCTCCTCTGCGTCGTTCGTCCAGATGCTCGAGCCGAGGCCGTACTGCGTGCGGTTGGCGATGCGGATCGCCTCGTCGAGGTCGCGGTAGCGCTCGACCGTCGCGACGGGACCGAACACCTCCTCTTGGAGGACGCGCATCTCGGTCGTCACGTCGAGGAGCGCGGTCGGCTGGTAGTACCAGCCCGGGCCGTCGATCATGGACCCCCCGCACGCGACGGTCGCGCCCTTGTCGCGGGCGTCGTCGACCTGGCCGGCGATCTCCTTGCGCTGCGCCTCGGTGACGAGCGGCCCGACGTCGGTCTCGCTGTCCATCGGGTCGCCCACGCGAAGCGCGGCCATCTTCGAGACGAACCGGTCGACCCACTCGTCGTAGACCTCGGCGTCGACGATGAAGCGCTTGGCCGCGATGCAGGACTGGCCGTTGTTCTGCACCCGGGCGGTGACCGCGACGTCCGCGGAACGCTCGACGTCGGCGGACTTCGTGACGACGAACGGGTCCGAGCCGCCGAGCTCGAGCACGCACTTCTTGAGCACCCGGCCGGCGGTCTCCGCGACCGCGGCGCCGGCGCGCTCGCTGCCGGTCAGGGTGACCGCCACGATGCGCTCGTCCTCGATCACCGGGGCGACGTCGGACGAGGAGATGAGGAGGGTGGCGAAGGCGCCGTCGGGGTAGCCGGCCCGGCGGAACAGCTCCTCGATGTACAGCGCGCTCTGGGGGACGTTGGCGGCGTGCTTGAGCACGCCCACGTTCCCCGCCATGAGCCCGGGCCCGGCGAAGCGCATGACCTGCCACAGCGGGAAGTTCCACGGCATGACCGCGAGCACCGGACCGAGGGGCTCGTAGCGCACGTAGCTGTGGTCGTCGATCCGCTCGTCCGCGAGCAGCCGCTCGGCGTTGTCGGCGAACCAGCGCAACCCGAGGGCGCACTTGGCGACCTCGGCCTTCGCCGAGGCGAACGTCTTGCCCATCTCGGTCGTGAGGATCCGGGCGACGTCGGGCGCCTCCCCGTCGAGCAGGTCGGCCGCCGAGCGCATGAGGCGCGCCCGGTCGGCGAAGCGCATCTTGCGCATGGTCTCGAAGCCGGCGGCCGCACGGGCGAGCCGGGACTCGACCTCGTCGGGGGTGTGAGCGTCGAAGGTCTTCTCCACCTCACCGGTGGCCGGGTTCGTCGTCGCAAAGGTCATGGGGTGATTCTCGCGTGACCGGCGGTACCCTGCGCCAGGTGGAGCCGATCCGGGGCAGCACTGGCCCCACCAGCGCCGAGCCCCCCGCAGCGCTCCTCGAGGCCGCCAAGCGCCTGATCGCAGAGGCCCGGCGGGTCGTCGCGCTCACCGGCGCGGGGGTCTCCACCGGCGCGGGGATCCCCGACTTCCGCGGCCCGGACGGCGTCTGGACGAAGGATCCGGACGCCGAGCGGCTCTCGACGCTCGAGGCGTACCTCGAGGACCCCGACGTCCGGCGCCGCGCCTGGCAGGGACGGCTCCACTCCCCCGTCTGGGGCGCCCGGCCGACCGCCGGCCACCGGGCCCTCGTCGAGCTCGAACGGCAGGGCCGCCTGGACCTCCTCGTCACCCAGAACATCGACGGGCTCCACCAGCTGGCGGGCAACGACCCGGCGCGCGTCGTCGAGATCCATGGCACGATGCGCGAGGTCGTCTGCATGGCCTGCGGCGAGCGGGGCGACGCGGCGCCGACGCTCGAGCGGGTGGCGGCAGGCGAGTTGGACCCCGCCTGTCGGAGCTGCGACGGCATCCTCAAGTCGGCGACGATCAGCTTCGGCCAGTCCCTCGTCGCAGCGGACCTCGCCCGTGCGGAGGCCGCGGCACGCCGGGCGGACCTGCTGCTCGCGGCAGGCACCAGCCTCGGCGTCTACCCCGCCGCCGGGATGGTGCCGCTCGCGAGCTCGCACGGGGCGGCGGTCGTGATCGTGAACGCGCAGCCGACGCCGTTCGACGACCTCGCCGACGTCGTCCTTCACGGCTCGACCACAGCGGTCCTCCCGGCCGTCGTCCCGGACGCGGCCGCGTCCCGATCGTCTGGCTCGCGGCGGAGCTGACGCTCGCCCGGACCGTGTGGCGCGGGGTGTTGCCCCGTTTCCCTGGTGCATTTCGGGTGCCGGCCCGCCGGCCAGGAGACGGAGGAGACATCGCGATGAGACCACGTGCGGCCCTTGCAGCACTCCTCGCCCTCGCGGCGGGACCTGCGCTCGCCTTCGGACCTGCGCTCGCCTTCGGGCCGGGATCGGCCGCCGGTGCAACCACGACCGACTGGAGCCCGACCGCCACCCACGCCATCCCGCCCCCGGCCGGCGCCACGGCGCTCGGCCGCCTCTCCGGCTCGACGCCGGTGAGGGTGGTCGTGGGGCTGTCGCTGCGCCACCAGAGGACACTCGAGAACTTCATCGCCGACGCCTCCACCCCGGGTTCCACGGAGTTCGGCGCCGAGTACTCCCCCGCCACCTTCACCGCCGCCTACGGCCCGACCTCGGCGGCGGTGGGCGCGGTCACCGGGTACCTCGCCTCGATGGGGTTCACGAAGATCACGACGACCTCGAACCGTCTGCTCGTCACCGCCGCGGGCACCGCGGCCGACGCCGACGCGGCCTTCCACACCACCCTCGAGCGTTACGCCCTCGGCCGTTCGACCGTCTACGCCAACGCAACGGCCGCGATGGTGCCAGCGAGCCTCGCCGGAGTCGTGACCGGCGTCCTCGGGCTGAACGACGTCTTCAAGGCGACCGCGACGCCCCTCAGGCGCTCGGTCGCCTCGACACTGTCGCCACCGAGCACCAGGCTCGGCTACACGCCCCGCGGCTTTGAGAAGGCCTACCAGGCGACAGCGACCGCGACCGGGTCGAAGACGGCGATCGCCACGATCTCGTCGGCCAAGATGACAGCGGTCATCAAGAACCTCCGCACCGAGGAGAAGGCGAACAAGCTGCCCGAGGTGCCCGTCACCGTCGAGTACGCCGGGCTCGTCAACCCCACCACAACAGCGACAGCCAACGTCGAGTGGGACCTCGACAGCCAGTTCGCGACCGGGATGGCCACGACCGTCTCCCACTTCTACTTCTACGACTCGACCAGCCTCGCCACAGTCACACTGGCCCTCGTCTTCAACAAGTGGGCGAGCCAGGACATCGCCAAGGCCGCGAGCGCGTCGCTCGGCGAGTGCGAGGACGCCGCCTACCTGAGCGGCTTCATGATGATCTCCGACGAGGCCTTCGCCGAGGCGGCCGCGCAGGGCCAGACGATGTTCGCCAGCTCCGGGGACACCGGCGCGTCGTGCGCCGTCGTCGGCACCAACGGCGCGCCGGACTCCGGGCCGCCCTTCGTGAACTACCCCGCCTCGTCGCCGTACGTGGTGGGCGTCGGCGGGACGACCCTGTTCACCAAGCCCACAGGCAGCTACGACTTCGAGGTCGGATGGGACGCCGGCGGCGGCGGCCTGAGCCACTTCGACCACAGCGACTTCTGGCAGGAGAAGGTGATGCCGGTCACCGACAGGGACGTCCCGACCGTCTCGGGGACACCGTCGCGCGGCGTGCCCGACATCGCCATGGACGCGACACTGGCGACGGGGGCGCTCGTGTACACCGGCTCGAAGACACCGACACTGGTCGGCGGCACGAGCCTCGCCTCGCCGCTCGCCCTCGGCGTCTGGGCGCGCATGGAGTCCACCTACGCGAACCGGCTCGGCTTCGCCGCCCCCGACTTCTACGGCGTGTACCTGCGCGGGACCTGCACCGCGACGCCGGCCGAAGAGGTCTGCACGACCCCCGCCTTCCACGCCCCGGTGGCCGGCGACAACGGCCTGTACCCGACCACGCCCGGCTACAACTACACGACCGGCCTCGGCTCGATCGACACCAAGGCGATGGCCGGCGCGCTGAAGCCGTTCGTCCCCGCCGCCACGCGGCGCCCGGCGGCGGGCCCGCCGCCGCCGCCACGCTGACCCGGGGCTACGGCCACGAGCCGCCCGGGAGGGCGAGGACCGTTCCCTCCCGGGCGGCGATGACCCGGATCCCCGGATCGCCGAGGCCGCCCACGATCTCGTCGATCTCGTCGTCGCTCCGGTGCGGGTCGTGGTGGAAGAGCGCGACGGCGCGTGCGCCCGCGGCGATCCCGAGCCCCACCGCGTACTCGACCGCGCTGTGACCGAGGAACGAGAGGCGCGGCATCTCGGCCGCGGTGTGCTGGGAGTCGTGGACGAGGAGGTCGACGCCGGCGGCCAGCGCGAGCGCCGCGGGGTGGTACTCGCCGAGCCCCTCGGGGCCGGGACCGAGCGCCAGCGGCTTGTGGTCGGGGAGATAGGCGACCGACGACGAGCCGTCCGACACCCGGTAGCCGAAGGTGCGGCTTCCCTTGTGCGGGATCTCCTCGGCGCGCACCTCGAAGCCTTCGAGCTCGACCACCCCCGGCTCGATGCCCGTCACCGACCACGCCTCGCCGAGTGTCCCGATGGGGACCGGGAAGTGCGGCGGGGAGAAGGCCCGGTTCATGACCGCCTCGGCGTCGACCCCCTCGCCCTGGCCGGGGACGTAGACGTCGACTCGGTGGCCCGGCAGGCAGGCCTCCCTGAGGAACGGCAGGCCGTGGGTGTGGTCCCAGTGGAGGTGGGAGAGGCACACGCTGCCGCGGAACGGCTCGCCGCCGAGGACCCGCTCCACGTTGACGAAGCCGGTGCCCGCGTCGAGCAGGAGGTGCGGCACCTCGCCGCGTGACGACGCCTCCTTCTCGCTGGTCGCGCGCCCGTGGCCGATCCCGACGCAGGAGGTGGCGGCGCCGTACCGCTGGTACTCGGCGCCCGAGACCGGGGTCGAGCCACGGCAGCCGAAGAAGAAGACGTTCACGGGTGCGGAGGGTCCCCGGCTCGCCGGCGCGTGAGCTGGCGGATCCGCTCGGGCCAGGCGGCCTAGCGGTCCTGCTTGCGGCGAGGCTTGAGGGCGAACCACCAGATGCTCGCCATCGTGCCGAGCACGCCGAGGACCGCCATCGGCTTGATGAGCTTGCGCTTCGCCACCGCGCCAACCCTACCGGACCGCCGGCGCGCCGAGCCCGACCGCGCCGCGGCGGCTCGCCAGCGGCGGTCTATATTTCCGCCACGGTCGACGAACGACCGCATGGCCACGGGCGGCCGGGGATGGAGGGGGGCCCGTGATGGGGCTTCGGAGGGGTGGGGTCGTCCTCCCCGGGCCGCCCCTCGCCGCGACGGCGCTCGCGGCGAGCGGGCTCGTGGTCGGAGGGACGGTCGCCGGCGGCGCCCCGAGCCCGGGCCCCGCGCAGCACGCACGCGCACCCGGCATCCGGCTGCACCCCGAGGTCCAGATGTCGGGCTTCGTGCCGTCGTCCCAGCCCCCGACCGAGCAGTACTGCATGGTCAACTACGGCGTCCTCTGCTACGGCCCGACACAGGTGCAGGCCGCCTACGGCGAGGACCGGCTCTTCCGGGAAGGTCTCAGCGGGCGCGGCGAGACCATCGCGATCGTGGACTCCTTCGGCGCCCCCACAATCCGCCACGACCTCCAGGTCTTCGACCGGAGCTACAACCTCACACCGCCCCCGCACTTCACAATCCTCCCGTTCGGCCCGGTGCCGGCCTACACAGCGCAGAACCCGACAGCCCCGGGCTGGGCGGAGGAGACCACGCTCGACGTCGAGTGGGCCCACGCCATGGCCCCGGACGCCAGCATCCTGCTCGTCGAGACCGCGACCTCCGAGACCCTCGGGGTGACAGGGTTCCCCACAATCGTCGACGCGGAGAACTACGTGATCGACCACCACCTCGGGGCGGTCATCAGCCAGAGCTTCGGCTCCGGCGAGGCGGACTTCCGCTCGCCGGCCACAATCCTCGGCCTCCGCAGCGCCTACGAGAACGCCTACCGGAACGACGTCACCGTGCTCGCGGCCGCCGGCGACACAGGCGCAGCCGAGGCGAAGACACTCACACGGGTGAGCTACTTCCCCTTCCCCGACGCCGGCTGGCCCGCCACCGACCCGCTCGTGACCGCGGTCGGGGGGACCCAGCTCACCCTGAGCCCGCGCGGCGCGCGCGTCGCCCCGGACAAGGCGTGGAACGACACCACACTCTTCGGCGGTCCCGCCGCAGGTGGCGGCGGGCTGTCGACGGTGTTCACCCGCCCCTCGTACCAGAACGGGGTGGCTGCCGTCGTGGGCAACCGGCGCGGGGTGCCCGACGTCTCCATGTCGGCCTCGGTCTCGGGTTCGGTGAACATCTACCTGAGCGGGCTCGGCTTCGGCTCGGGCTGGGCGTCCATCGGCGGGACGAGCGAGGCGACGCCGGTCTTCGCGGGGATCGTGGCGATCGCCGACCAGCTGAACACACACCACCCGCTCGGGATGATCGACCCCGCCCTCTACGCGATGAAGGCCGCGAACGACCCGGGCATCGTGAACGTGACGTCCGGCAACAACACGGTGTGGTTCATGACAGCGGGCAAAGCGGTGACGATCCGGGGCTACGCGGCGTCGGCTCGCTACAACCTGGCGACCGGCGTCGGCACGGTCACAGCGCCCGCCTTCGTCCGCGACCTCGTCCAGACCGTCCACCGGGTCGGGACGGCCGTCCGCTACGGCGAGTCGAAGACCTTCCTCCCCCACCCCTGAGCCCCGCCCTCGTGCAGCACCCGGTAGGCGGGGGGGAACATCCGGAGCCGGTCGGGCAGCGCTGCGGTCGCCGCGCGCAGCGCGCCGAGGGCCGCCACGTAGCGCGCCTGGTCGAGCCGGCTCCACCGCACCCCCCACAGCCGGCGCACCGGCTCGGGGAACGGCCCGAACAAAAGCGTGCGCGTGGGGCGTGCGAGGAGGTGGGCGAGCGCGTCGGCGAGCGGCGCGGGGACCGGCAGCGCGCGCAGGTGGGCGCCGGCGAGCACCGCCTCGCGCAGCCGGTCGGTCCCGGGGTTCGGCCGGAGCATCGTGGCGATCCCGTCGTCGACGTACGCGCGCAGACCCGACAAGTCGGCGGGCATGTCGGCTGTCTCGACGCCGTAGAGAAGGCCGATGCGGCGCGTGTCTGCGTAGAAGGCCTCGAGGTCGCGGCGCGGCCACGGCCCGCACGTCACCTCGACGGCGTAGACGAGCGCCTCCGCGGTCGTCAGGTGCACCCACGTCCACACGTCGCGGTCCCACGCGTGGTACCGGCGGCCCGCGTCGTCCTCTCCGGACAGCGCGCGGTGGAGCCGGCGCAGCTCGCTGGCCGCCGCGGCGCGGTCGTCGCCGAAGACGAAGCGCAGGGCGTAGCTCGTCGTGCGGGCGGCCCTCCCCCACGGATCCTCGAAGACCGACGAGTGGTCACAGAGCGCGGCCGCGACGCTCGGATGGCTGCCCTGCAGGCCGATCGCCCGCGCGTAGAAGGGGAGGAAGACCCGCCACTGGGCGAGCTGGCGCGCGAGCGGCCGGGACGCCGGCGGGAGGAGATCGGCGGGATCCGGCCCGCGTCCCACCCTCAGACCTTCTCGAGCCAGACCTCGACGGGGTCGGCGCCGTCCACCTCGAGCGCGAGCGGCGGGCCGCTCCCCGGCCCGGCGAGGACCTCGACGGCGAGCACCTCGCGCCCGATCGCGTCGTAGAGGGGCGGGTCGACCCCGGTCAGCCACAGCCGGATCCGGTCGGAGACCTCGAGGCTGCGGTCACGGCGCAGGTCCTGGACGTGGCGGACCACCTCGCGCACGAGCCCGCGCCGGCGCAGGTCGTCGGTCATGGTGAGGTCGAGCGCGACGACGGCGCTCCCCTCTCGGGACACCGCGAAGCCCGCCTGGCCGCGCACCCGGACCTCGAGCTCGTCGCCTCCGAGGGCGACGGGTCCCGACGACAGCTCGACGGTCACCGTGCCGCCCGCCTCGAGCGCGGTGGCGGCGGCCGCTGCGGCCGCCGCGTCCAGACGTGCGAGGGCGCCGCGCACCTCCTTCACCGACTCGCCGAGCCGCGGGCCGAGCACCCGGAAGTTCGGCACGAGCTCGAGGGAGACCGCCTCGCCGAGCTCGTCCATCTTCACCACCTCGTCGACGTTCAGCTCGTCGGCGACCATGTCGCCGAGGATCCGCGGGGAGCCCGGGGCCAGGAAGACGAGCGCCCTCGAGAGCGGCTGGCGGACCTTCACCCCGGCGTCGTTGCGCGCGGCGCGCCCGAGCGAGGAGAGCTGCACGGCGAGGGCCATCTCGGCCTCGAGGTCGGGGTCGACCGCCGCCTCGTCGAGCGCGGGCCAGGACTCGAGGTGCACCGAATCGTGCACCGGCCCGTCCGCCGACCCGTCCTGGCCACCGCCGAGCTCCCGCCAGAGCCGGTCGGCGAGGAACGGGCAGAACGGGGCGAGCATGCAGACGATCGCGAGCAGCGCCTCGTACAGCGTCGCCTGCGCCCCCAGCGCGTCCGACGGGGGCGCGTCGGGGTCGGTGCGCCAGAAGCGCCGCCGGCTGCGCCGCACGTACCAGTTGGAGAGCTCGTCGACGAGCCGGCCGAGCGCGGTGGCGGCCTCGAGCGGCTCGTAGGAGTCCAGCCGGTCGGTGACTGCGGCGAGCGTGGACATCACCCGTGAGGCGAGCCACCGGTCGAGCTCGCCCCGCTCGGCGCGCGCCGGGATGCCCGGGTCGTCGGGGACGAAGCCGTTGAGCGAGGCGTACGTGGTGAAGAAGCTGACGGTGTTCCACAGCGTGAGGAGCGTCTCGCGCATGGAGGTGTCGATGGCTGCGGTGCTGACGCGCGTCGCGGTCCACGGCGATCCCTGGGAGAACATCCACCAACGGAGGGGGTCCGCGCCGTGGTCCCTCACGAGGTCCCACGGGTCGATGACGTTGCCGACGGACTTCGACATCTTGCGGCCGTCCGCGTCGACGAGGAGGCCGAGGACCATCACGTGCCGGTACGGCGCGGCGCCGAAGACGAGGTCGTTCACCGCGAGCAGCGAGTAGAACCAGCCGCGCGTCTGGTCGATCCCCTCCACGATGAAGTCGGCGGGGTACTGCATCTGCTCCTTCGACCCCGCCACGTGCGGGTAGCCGACCTGCGCGGCGGGCATCGACCCCGAGTCGAACCACGCGTCGATCACGGGGGGGAGCCGCCTCGCGGTCGAGATCGGCAGCTCCGACTCGACGTAGCCGGTGGCCGAGCCCGCGGCGACCTGGGCGCCTGCGATTGAGGCGCACGCGGGGCACGGGAACTCCACCTCGTCGATTGCCGGCCGGTGGGGGTCGACCCCGGAGAGGTCGCGCCCCGCAAGCTCCGCGAGCTCGGCCATCGACCCGACGCAGACGACATGGCCGTCCTCGCACCGCCAGATCGGGAGCGGCGTCCCCCAGTACCGGTCGCGCGAGAGCGCCCAGTCCACGTTGTTGGCGAGCCACTCGCCGAAGCGGCCCTCCTTGATGTAGGCGGGGTGCCAGTCGACCTTCTCGTTCGCCGCGACGAGGTCCCCTTTACGCGACGAGGTGGCCACGTACCAGCTGGGCTTCCCCCAGTAGATGAGGGCCGTCCCGCACCGCCAGCAGTGCGGGTAGGGGTGCGAGTAGAGGTGACGGCGCAAGAGCAGCCCCTTCTCCTCGAGCGCGCCGTTCACGAGGTCGTTCGTCTCGCGCACGCCCCGGCCGGCGAACGGCTCCCCCGCCGCCGCGGTGAACCGGCCGTCGGGGCCGACCGGGTTGAGGGTCGGGAGGCCCGCGGCCTTCCCCACCTCGCGGTCGATCTCGCCGAAGGCGGGGGCCAGGTGGACGAGGCCGGTGCCCTCGTCGGTCGTGACGAAGTCGGCGAGGACGACCCGCCACCCGCGCCGCACGTCCTCGCTCGCCGGGACAGCCACGTGGTCGAACGGCCGCTCGTAGCGGAGCCCCTTCAGGTCCCTCCCCCGAAGGCGCGACGTCGCCCGGCCGACCGCCCCCTCCCCGAGCACCTCGTCGGCCAGGTCCTCGGCGACGACCATGCCGTCGACGACCACGTAGTCGAGGTCGGGGTTGGCGGCGACGCCCGTGTTGGAGAGGAGCGTCCACGGCGTGGTCGTCCACACGACGAGCCACTTCGCCTCGCCGACGACGGCGGGGTCCGGGTCGACGAGCCGCAGCTTCACGTAGGCGGACTCGTCCTCCTCCTCGGTGTACACCTCGGGCTGGCCGAGCTCGTGGCTGGAGAGCGCCGTGCCGCAGCGCGGGCAGTAGGGCACGACCTTCAGGTCCTCGTAGAGGAGTGTCTTGTCGTAGAGCTGCTTCAGGTACCACCAGACCGACTCGACGTAGGTCCGGTCGAAGGTGCGGTAGGCGGCGTCGAGGTCCGTCCAGTAGCCGATCCGCTCGGTGAGGGCGTTCCAGTCCTGCACGTAGCCGAGGACCGACTCCCGGCAGAGCCGGACGAACTCCGCGATCCCGACCTCCTCTTCGATCTGGCGCTTGGAGTTGACCCCGAGCCGCTTCTCGACCTCGACCTCGACGGGGAGGCCGTGGGTGTCCCAGCCAGCTCTCCGGTCGACGAGGTAGCCGCGCATCGTGCGGAACCGGCAGAACAGGTCCTTGTAGACCCGCGCCCACACGTGGTGGAGCCCCGGCCGGTTGTTGGCCGTCGGCGGCCCCTCGTAGAAGACCCAGCGCTCGGCACCCCTGCGCCCCTCGACCGAGCGCTCGAAGACCCGGTGCGCGCGCCAGCGCTCGAGCTCCTCGGTCTCGAGTGCGACGAAGTCTGCGCCGGGGGGAAGCGGTCGGAACATCGGTCCCGAGAGCCTACTGGCGCCAACCTCGCTCCTCGGGGCCCCCGGCTTGCCGAAGGGGGCTGCGACCAGCGCAGACTCATCGGCGCGGCAGCCCATGGCTTGGGGGCGCCACGAGAGGCCCGCGGCGGGGCGGGCGGGGCCACGGTCCGGCGTGCCCCTCGGCGCCTGCGGCACAACGAGGGAGCACGCGCCCCCGTGGCCTCACCCCGCGCACAGACCCCTTCAGCCCTCCGGCAGGAGCATGAGAGCGTCGACATGGCGCGGGCGGAGCATTGAAAAGTGCCGGCGGTCGAGCGTCGCGAGCTTGGGCTCGCCAAGCCGCTCGACCACCGCGAGGACACTCGCGTCGACGAACCCGATGTCCGAGTCGGCGTACCGATCGACGAGCTCGCGGACGCGCGCGACGTCCCGAACGTCGAGATCCTCCAGTCGGTAGGCGCCGGTCTCGACGTCCCGAAGGAGCGCGACCATGGGCGCCGGGCCCATTCGGGTCGCGCACAGGTAGTCGAGCTCCGGGAGCACGGCGGCCGGGATCACGAGAGGCTCCCTCGCATCTTCGATGAGCTGCCGGCAGCGCGTGTGGTCGGCGTCGTGCCGGTCGAGCGCCGCGTACAGCGGGCCCGTGTCGAGTATCAGCGCCACGAGCGGGGGGGCTGCCGGGTGGACGCCGCTGTCCTCCCCGTCCTGCCGGGAGATGACGAGCCGGAGCCGAGGCTCGTGGGCTTCGTCGAGAACGTGCTCGCCTTCTCGTCCAGCGCTTCCCGGACGACTTCGGCCAGAGATACCCCTCGTTGCCTGGCCAGCTGCCGTAGCCGCTCGATGACTTCGTCGTCCGCCATGATCGTGGTGCGATGCATTGCATCATTATACAATCCATGATTCATGGGAAAGATTAGGTGAGCAGTCACGAGGGACCCGGCATTCGCAGAAGGGTCGCCCGGGTGGTGCTCGTCGACCCCGACGGGGCGGTCCTCCTCTTCTCCGGGAAAGACGCGACCGTCGCCACAGCCAGCGAGTTCTGGTTCACGCCGGGTGGTGGCGCCGAGCCGGGCGAGCTGCTCGAGGACGCCGGGCGCCGCGAGGTCCACGAGGAGACGGGACACGTCGTCGGCGACCTCGGTCCCGTGCGATGGCGACGGGACAACTCGTTCTTGTTCGAAGGCGTCCGCTATCACCAGGACGAGTCGTTCTTCGTGGTGCGCACGCCCCGCTTCGAGGTGCGGCCCGCGGCGTGGACGGAGATCGAGACGCGTTCAGTGACCGGGTGGCGGTGGTGGACGATCGACCAGCTGGTGGAGACCGACGCCGACGTCTACCCGGCCGACCTCGGCCGTCGCCTCTCCAGCCTCCCCGAGCTACGGTCGGAGACACGACCGAGACCGGATCTTCGAGCTGGACCGCCGCCGCCCACGAGCGGGCGGAACCCGGACGCCTGACCGACGAGCGCACCGCGCTCGAGGAGTGGACGGCGTTTCACCGCGCGACGCTCCTCTCGAAGTGCGCGGGGCTCACCGCCGAGCAGCTGAAGCGCCGTGCGGTCCCGCCGTCGACGCTGTCGCTTCTCGGGATCGTGCGGCACATGACCCTCGTCGAGCGGTGGTGGTTCCGGATGCACGCGGCACGAGAGGACATCGGGTTCCTCTACGTCACCGAGGGAAACGACACAGCCGACTTCCACGACCTCGACGACGCGGACGCCGCGGAGAACCTGGCCGCGTACGAGCGCGAGTGCGCGGCGGCGGACGCGGCCGTCGCGACGATCCCGCTCGACGAGGTCGTGCCGAGCCGCGGCGACCACCCCGAGCGGACGCGGAACCTGCGCTGGATCTACCTCCACATGATCGAGGAGTACGCCAGGCACAACGGCCACGCGGACCTCCTTCGCGAGGCGATCGACGGCACCACCGGGTTCTGATCCTTTCGAGGTGGGCTCAGATGCAGTGATGTCCCGGCCGGTTCGTAGAATCAAACGGCTATGCCGTTCTCCGACGAGCTGGCCCGTGGCCTTGCCGTGGTGCCGCACGACGCGGCGTGGCCCGACGCCTTCGCGACGCTCGCAGCCCGAGTCGAGGCTGCGCTCGGATCGCTGGTAGTGCAGGTGGACCACATCGGGTCCACGTCCGTACCTGGACTCGCAGCCAAGGACTGCATCGACCTCCAGGTTCGAGTCGACACGCTCGACGAAGACTCGATCATCAGCCGGCTGCAGAAGATCGGCTTCCGCGTGCGTCCTGAATCATGGAACCACAGTGAGATCGTCGCCGGCCGCAAGTGGCCGAAGCTGGTCTTCGCTCCACCGGCCGGGGAGCGGGCAAGCAACCTGCACGTCCGCGAGCTCACCAGCGCTGCGGTCCGCCGGAACCTGCTGTTCCGTGACTTCCTGCCGGTCCAACCGAAATCCTGATGATCGCTGCAGAGAGCTGGGCGGCCGATACCGGCTGGGCTGCTCTCTTCTGACGGCTGTCTAGCCGAGCGCCTTCTCGATCGCGTCGGCCACCTCGAGCGGACGGCTCAGGGTGGGCACGTGCCCGGCTCCCTCGATGACCCGGAGCTGCGCACCAGGGACCAGGGCTGCCAGCGCACGAGCGGTCTCGAGCCGACTCGACGGGAGCGCATCGAGCTCGCCGTGGACGACGGTCGTCGGGACCCGGAGCTGAGGGAGACGGCTCCGGATGTCCACCCCGTAGAACGACTCCACCAGAAGGGCGGCCCTGGCCGGGCCGGTGCGCATGATGATGTCCTCGAGCCATCGTCTGAGATGGCCCTCGCCATCTTCGGGCAGGCACAGACGCACGAACCCGTCCAGCGTCACCTCGGGGTCGCTCCGCAAGCCTGAAACGAAGCGACGAACACCGGCATCGGGGGCATACGAGATCCCCGCGGCGACCAGGGCGAGCGCCTCGACCCGCTCGGGACACCGGCACGCGACCTCCACCGCCACCGCCGACATGCTCGAGTCTCCGGCCAGGACGCAGCGGTCGACCCCGAACGCGTTCATCAGGTCGATCACCAGGCCGACCTGGTTCTCGAAGGTGACCAGTTCGTCGGGCACGAACGTCTCCCCGGTGCCGAAGTGATCGAAGGTGATGGTCCGGCACCGCGAGCTCAGCTGTTCGAACGGCTGCTCCCAGATCTCGGTCGTGCCGAACGATCCCGGTATCCCGACGACGGTCCGGTCTCCGGATCCCGTCCGCACGGCGTGCACCAGCTGATCCCGCACTCTTACGAACACGCGGCCCCCTTGTCGAACTCCGGGAAGGCTACGGCAGGCCGCGAGTCGCCAGCGGTCTCACGCGGGCGTGACGGCGCCCGTCTCCTCGACCTGTTCGGGGTCTCCCACGGCTGCGAGGAGCCGCTGCCAGAGCACCTCGTCGGCTTCCTCGAGCGAGGACAGCACCGCGTCCGCGATGCCGAAGACGGGGTTTCCTCGCTCGTCGGGCGAGGGGACGGCGACGCAGGTCATCCGTGCGGCCTTCGCCGCGAGCACCCCCGCCGGTGCGTCCTCCCAGACGAGGCACCGGTCCGGTGCGACACCGAGCCTTCGGGCGGTCGTGAGGAACACCGCGGGGTGGGGCTTGCCGTAGGGCTCGTCCTCGGCGGAGTGGGCGAACGCGAAGTCGGCCGCCAGGCCGAAGCGGTCGAAGCGGTCGAAACGGATGACGTCGCGCACGAAGATCCCCTTCGTCCGCCTCGGGGTCACCCTGCGCGATCGGCACGCCGAGCGAGCCGAGGATCTCCACCTCCGCCTCGTGCCAGCTCGGAGTCGACGAGCAGCCCGTCCATGAGGTCGCCACACAGCAGGGCGCCACCGCGGAGCCGGCGTACCCCCGGCGCCGGCGGCGCAACGAGGGTCACGCCCGGCTCGCGGGCTGGCGCTCGGTGCGCGAGGGCTGTGCGTCGCCTCGAGCTCGGAGACGACCGCTGTCGAGACGAGGATGCAGGTGAGTCGAGATCCGCTTGGCACGATCAGCTGACATCCTGGGCTAACGCGCCGGGCACGTCCACGAGGACGAGGTTCGGGTCCGCCTGCGCCCGCTTGTGGAGTGGCGGAGAGTAGCCGGACTTGGACAGGAGCACCACCGTCGGGTCGGCAGCAAGCTTGAAACCAGCTCGTTCGAGTGCAGGAAGCTTGTAGCGTTTCAGGTCTTCGAGAACCCTCGCAGGGATTGGCTTCGCGGTCCACTTCGCCTCGCCGATCAGAGTGACTCTGGATCGTGCGGTCCCTACGACGTCGATCTCCTCACTGCTCCGCTCGCCGGTACACCGGTAGGCGTCAAGGGCATTTCCCCACCACGGGGCGATCGTCGAAGCGTTGCGGCCGAACGTCTGGCGTACCCAGCTACGCGCCCAGTCCTCAAAGACGTGGGAGACGTGCTCGGAGAGGGCGGGCGCGACTTCTCCGTCGAACAGGTCGTAGGGGTCGAGCCCGCTCTCGAGGCCGTCTTGGAACGGAAAGACGAACCGGAACCAGAAGGCGAAGAACGGGTCGGTGAGGTGCCAGTGTCCGAGTCGGGAGTTGCTCGCGGCGCCGAGCGGAAGTCGGCGCTCGACGAGTCCCAGATCAGCCAAGGTAACGAGGTAGCTCGTCAGATCTGCCGCCTTTTGCCGAAGAGGCGTTGCGATCTCGCTGATGACCTTGTCGCCCGTTGCGAGTTGCTCGAGGATCGAGAAGTGCTGCCCTGACTGGGCGACTTCCTGGCCGAGGGAGGTGCGCACTTCGTTGAACAAGGGGGCATTCTGGTCGAGGATCTCTTCGACCACAGCCGTCCTGACGGTACCAGTGTTGAGCAGTAAGAGATACCGAGGCATTCCACCGGCGATGGCGAATCGCTCGAAGCACTCGATTTCCGTGAGCTCGGGCGCGAACAGACGGGCTTGTGCGAAAGCGAGCGGACGGATGCTGAAGGGAGTGAGCCGGCCGTGGAGGGGACTCTGGTCTCTCTGAAGCGACTCCATTACCGACACGGTGGATCCGCACATGATGAGCTTCAGCTTCGAGCTGGCGAGGTCGTCTTCGAGGACGGCCGCGACACCACTCAGCAGGCGCTCGGCCGCAACCTGGCCTCGAGGCAGGAGGTAGGGGAACTCGTCGATCACGGCAAGGACCTTCTGCGTACTTGCGGCTCGCAGCAGCACACGGAACAGAGTTGGAACATCCGGAATCTCTGGGCGCACTCCGAGGACGGGCTCGAGCTGGGAGGCGAACTCGCTTAGCTGCTTCCCAGGCGCCGACCGACGCGCGACCAGCAGAATGGCCGGCTTACCGTGTGCGAATCGTCGGAAGAGCCAGGACTTGCCAGTTCGGCGTCGGCCAAACATGTTGATGGGCTGGCGATCCGGACTCCGCCACCACCGCTCAAGACGGGCCAGCTCCGCATCACGGTCCAGAAAGAACTCTGCCTCTGACCAGTTGAACGTCTCCACTTCCCTGTCCTGTCTTTGTATAGGTGCGATTAGTATAACTCTACATATACAGTGCTCGACGGCAGCAGCCCCGCATTCAAGTCCGCTACCCAGGACGACGAGCACCTCGGTTCAAGACGAGCGCCGCCGAGGTGGAGTCGCTGGTCCGCCTGGGCCTCGCGTCCGTTGACGCGGCGATCTCCAAGTCCCGACTCTGTGTTCCAGCGTTACTTGGGGCGGCCCTTGCCTGGGCCGACTGGCGCCGCGTCGTCCCACAACGGGTCAGGCGGCCCTTCGTCCCTCGCCGTGGAGGACGCGGTAGAAGAGCAGTCCTCGGTTGCGTGCCCTGCGCCGGTGCGTGCCTACGGCTCAGGCCCTTGCGGCATAACAGACAGTGATGGTCCGGCACCGCGAGCTCAGCTGTTCGAACGGCTGCTCCCAGATCTCGG
>DAIRCY010000027.1:19401-29201 GCA_036796435.1 Acidimicrobiales bacterium | reverse complement strand
GTCGTGGATGTCGACGCGGATGTCGTGGATGTCGACGCGGATGTCGTGGATGTCGACGCGGATGTCGTGGATGTCGCCGTTGTGGTCATTGTTGTGCCTGCCTCGCTTCCTGGCTGTGTACGTGACTGCGGAGAGACGGTGCCGGTCCGTCGACGGCGACGAGCCGCTGGGCTTCGCCGCGGCGGCGGACCGGATGTCGGAGTTGGACTCACGGCGCCGGAAGTCCGTCGCTAACGGTGTGGGACCCGGCGAAGTGACCCCGCTGTCGGAAGGCGATCGCCGTGATGGCGGCGATGGCCACATTGGCCGTGGTAGTCACCTGTGAAACGAGCGCAAGAACCGCCGTCGGGCTACAGCACGCGGTAGATGCCTCAAACCTCGTCGGAAGCGTAGGCAGACCCGGCATCGCCGGCCCTGTGGCCGGTGGAGCCGGTATCGGCACCGGCGTGGGTGGGACCGGGGCCGGCGGGGAGGGGAGATGGGGCTGCGGCGGTGGTCCGACGACCGGAGGGGGCCGCGGGGCGACTGGTGGCGGCACGACGGGAGGCGATGGCGGTGAAGCGGTTGTGGCCGTCGCCGACGAGGTCAGCGTGTAGGTGCCGCTGTTGGGGCCAGACAGGAGCGTGCCGGTGTCCGCGGAGATCGACAACCCCTCGACGGATGACGGAGCCGCGGGGAAGACCCGGACCCGGCTCCCACCTCGTGCCAGCGGGGAGGCTGGTGGCGCGCGCTCCGGTGTGGGCTTTTGGCTCGCGAAGAACCGATCGGCACTCGAGAGAGCGCTTGCCTGTCTTGCCGTCAACCCCAGGGCTGACGAGAAGGAAGCCGGGTCCTGACGGAGGGAATCGAGAGCTGTGGCGCTTCCGACCACCGCGCCGATCACGCGGCGCACTGACCCAGTGGGAGGTTGCGCGCTTCTAGAGGCAGGTCCGATGGGAGCGTGGTCGCTCATCGGCGGCTGCTCGCTCCGGACGGGGCTTTTCCCGGCGCGTCCAACGTCGGCGAGACACGCTCCACGGCGACGAAGCCTGATCCGTGTCCGTACCCGTGTCCTGCTCCCCCGAGGTGACAGTGCCTGTGGCCAGACCGGCAACTCATCGCGAACCTCCTTGTCGCACCGAAGACGGATGTCGGCCGGCGCGAAGCGGGATTCGGGCGTGTGGCTGGCGAACGATGTCGACCAGGGCCAACACGCAGAACACAAGCGTCGCCAGGATTACGACGACGAGCAGGAGAGCGGGTCCGAACACAGCGGCAACCATCGGCCACCTCCTCGGGTGGGGCGACCCTCACGGCGCAGCACCCGATGTGCCAGCTTACACAGGCATTGACCTCGCGTCGCCGTGCTGCTGGCTGCTTGGTGTCAGCTCCGCAGAGCCGAGCTGCTGGGGCTACGCCGTCGCGGCGTCGATCTCCTGCGCTGCACGCACAAGGTCGAGTCCACCCGAGTGTCGACCATCGCCGGAGCGGTGGGTCGAGCTCGCTCAGATGGCTCCGACGACTCCCGTCGTCACCATCCCGCAGGCCGCGGGTCGAAAGGGCCGAAGCGTGCCGCGGGACCATCGCGGGACGAGCGCTCCGGAAGGGAAGGGAAGGGAGAGACTGAGAGCCATTTCCCTGGTGTCGGAGGGGGGACTTGAACCCCCACGACCTTGCGGTCACCAGCCCCTCAAGCTGGCGCGTCTGCCTATTCCGCCACTCCGACGTGGGAAGCGATCCTATCGCGGCGTCCCGCTTGCATCGCCAGGGCGACGACCCGACCGCGGGCGGCAGCCGCTCTGCTCACGGCTTCGCCTTCGTGCTTGTCGGCGGCACCCGCATCGCCCAGTTCTGCGTCTCCCACAGGAGTGATGGCCCGTAGGGGTTCGGAGACACCCCGGCCGTCTTGCCGGACCATGCGAGCAGGCTGGGCTGGGTGAAGAGCGGGAGTGCGACCATCTGCTGCCAGAGGGCGGCGTCGGCCTGCGAGTAGAGCGGCGCCGCATCGACGGGGTTGAGCTGCTGGGACGCCTTCTCGAGCAGAGCGTTCAGCGCCGGGTTGTCGTAGTTGGACCAGTCCTGCGAGCCGGCGGTTCCGGGTGCGCCGAGCAGGGGCGTGTACCACGCGAGAGCCTGGCTCGCGTAGGGGCTCGCGTGCATCGGGAGGATGGCCACGTCGGCCTTGCCCGAGGCGAGATCCATTCCGGCCGTCTCCGCACCGGCGGCCGGAACGGCGGTCGTCTCGATACCCGCGGCGTCGAGCTGGCGGACGACTTCTGCGGCCGCCTGCTGCGCCCATGGGTCGGCTTCGTCGACCGCGAGCTGCAGGGTGAACGTCTTTCCTGTGAGCAGTTGCCACGGCGCGTTCCCGACGCGGAGCGCCCCCAACGAGGTGAGGAGCCGTGTGGTCGCAGAGAGATCCGCCCCGGGCGGGAAGGGTGTCGCTGTCGGTGAGGTCTTCGGAAGCGTCGTCGTGGTGTATCCCGGCTGGCCGCTCACCTGGAGCGGGGGCGGCTTGTGGCTCGGGTAGCCCTGCTGGGTCTGGGCGAACAGGTGGCTCGCCGCCGGGACGATCGTCGAGTCGGCCCAGCCGGCGACGTCGTTCACGAGCGCCTGGCGATCGACGGCGTGCGCGATGGCGAGCCGCAGGTCCAAGGACGCGGTCGCGGGCGACGTGACGGAGAACTGGAGCTCCAGGAATGTCCCCGACAGCTGGCTCTGGCTCAGGGTGCTCGGGTCGGAGGTGACGGCTTGGAGGTACCGTTCGTCGTAGCCCGCGGGAAACGCGACGTCGACGGTGCCGCGCCCGAGCCATTGCGACAGCTGTGTCGGCCCGGTCGCGATCTTGACGACGATCTTCTGGAGAGGGGGCATCTGCTCCCACCACTTGGGGTTCCGTCCGAGGACGACTTCTTTCCCCGCGACGATCTTGTCCAGGACGTAAGGCCCCGCAGACAGGTCGATCGCCGGGTCGAGCGTGGTGCACGCCGGATCCCATCCGGTCTTCTCGAGGACGTGTGCCGGGAGCAGGTAGTCGAAGAGGGACTGCCAGTCTGCATACGGCGTCTTGAAGACGACCGTGACGGTCCGGCCCTTGGCGCTCGGCTTCATCGACGCGATCTGGCGGTAGCCGAGCGAGGGACCTGTCGACCCTGTGGCGCCAGGCAACGTTGTGGGCGCTGTCGGTGTCGCGGCGAGTGTCGGTGTCGCGACTGTGGGTGTGGTTGTCCCTGTTGTCACCGCCGCCCCTGTCTTCGTGGCGGTCGCTGTCTTCGTACCCGCCGCCCCTTTGCCACCGGGCGTCGTCGTCTTCGCTGTGGCGCCGACTGGACCGCCCGCGCCGCGCTCTTGGTGCCAGGTGTAGAGGAAGTCCGTGGCGGTCACCGGCTTGCCGTCGGACCAGACGGCCTTCGGGTTGATCGTGTAGACGACGGTCTCGGGGTTCGTGCTCTGGAGCTCCGCCTGTGTGATCAACGCCGGGTCGTAGACCGCCTGGTCGTTGGCGTTCACCTGGAACGCGCTCGGCAGCACCGGCTCGAGAAGCAGCCGGTCGGCCCAGGTGTCGCCCGACGCCGTGTTGGGGTTGCAGCCGGTGGGGGACTGGTCGATGCCGACGGTGATCGTCCCCCCTGTCCCGGGCACCCAGGGATTGGTCGTCGTGGTGGTGGTCGCCGCAGCCGAGGCCGCGCCACGGCCGGGGCCGGACGTGCCCACGCCGACGAGGGTGGCACCCATCACCACGACGGCGGCCACGAGGCATGCCCTCCGGCGGACCGTCCCCGGGCGCCTGCCCGGGTGGGTCACTGCAGCCGGAGGTCGAGCGTGAGCGTCGTGAGGGCGAAGATGACCGCCACCGTCACCGTGATCCGGTCGAGGTTCCGCTCGACGACGGTGGAGCCGGAGGCCGCCGCGCCGACGCTGCCGCCGAACATGTCGGACAGGCCGCCGCCCTTGCCGCTGTGCATGAGGATGAGGAAGACGAGCCCGATCGCCGAAAGCACCTCGACGATGATGTACACCCAGGTCAGCACGGGTTCAGCTCCTTCACGACATGCGGTCCCGCCCGGCCGCGTGACGGCGGCCGCGGGACGCCGAAGACGGTAGCAGGCCTCCTACGAAGTCCGGCGTCGTCACCCCCTGCGGCGGCCTTGGAGCGGCCGGCTCGCCCGGACGATCTCGAGGAAGCCGGCGGCGTCCAGGCTGGCGCCGCCCACGAGGAGGCCGTCCACGTCGGGCTCGGCCATCAGCTCCGCCGCGTTCTCCGGGTTCACCGACCCCCCGTACTGGACCCGGAGCGCCGACGCCGCCTCGGGGCCGGCGAGCCCGGCGACCCTCTGGCGGACGAAGAGGCATGCGTCCTCGGCGTCGACGGCGGTCGCCGGGTTGTTGGTGCCGATCGCCCAGATCGGCTCGTAGGCGACGACCATGCCCGCTACCTGCGCGCCCTCGAGCCCCCGCAGCGCGACGTCGAGCTGCGCGGCGAGCCGCGCCTCGGTCCTGCCCTCCGCGCGCTCCTCGTCGGTCTCGCCGACGCACAGGATCGGCGTCATCTCGTTGCGCAGCACCGCCCGCAGGGTCGAGGCGACGACCTCGTCGGTCATGGCGAAGTGCTGGCGACGTTCGGAGTGGCCCACGAGCACGTAGCGGACGCCGAGGCGCGCGAGCATCTGCGGGCTCACCTCGCCGGTGTAGGCGCCTCGGTCGTGGTCGTTGCAGTGCTGGGCCCCGAGCGCGACGGGGATCCCCTCCTTCTCGACGAGGGTCTGGACGGTCCGCAGGTCCGTGAAAGGTGGATGGAGCGACACGTCCACCTGCGCCACGTCTTCGGGCTTCACCCGGAGACCGAGGTCGCGCACGGTGTGCAGCGCCTCGATGTGGTCGTGGTGCATCTTCCAATTGCCGCTCACGAGCGGGCGGCGGCGCGTCGCGTCGCCGGTCGACGAGGAGGCGCTCATCGCCTCTAGGCGCGCGGTGCGTTCGACGCGGCACGCAGCGCGGAAAGGCCCGGCAGGTCGCCCTTCTCGAGCAGCTCGAGGGATGCGCCCCCGCCGGTCGAGAGGAAGTCCACCCGCTCCGCGAGCCCGAGGTGGTCGAGCGCGCTCACGCTGTCGCCGCCGCCCACGACGCTGAACGCGGGAGAGGCAGCGACGGCTTCTGCGACCTTGCGCGTCCCCGAAGCGAACCGCTCGTCCTCGCTCACCCCGAGCGGGCCGTTCCAAAAGACCGTGGCGGCCCCTGCGACCACGTCACCGAAGGCGGCAGCGGTCTTCGGCCCGATGTCGAGACCGCACCAGCCGTCTGGGACGTCCTGTCCGACGACGCGGACCTCGGCCGAGCCGCTCGAGCGGGTCATCTGCGGGCCGGCGCCGAAGGGCTCGCCGCTCTCGAGCGCCACGATGTCGACGGGGAGCACGATCTCGACTCCCGACGCGAGCAGCTTGGCGCACGCCTCCACGTCGTCGGGCTCGACGAGCGAGGCGCCCACGCGGTGGCCGGTCGCGAGGAGGAAGGTGAAGGCCATCGCCCCGCCGACGCAGAGGACGTCCACCCTCTTCGAGAGCGCGTCGAGCACCCCGAGCTTGTCGGCGACCTTGGCACCGCCGACGACGGCGACGAAGGGCCGCGCCGGGGAGCCGAGGAGGCCGCCCAGCACCTCGACTTCGCGAGCGAGCTGCCGGCCTGCAGCACTCGGGAGGCGGGCAGGTGGCCCGACGATGGACGCGTGCGCGCGATGCGACGCGCCGAACGCCTCGTTCACGAAGGCGTCCTGCCCGTCGACGAGCTCGTCGACGAAGGCAGCATCGTCGGCGGTCTCGCCCGGCGAGAAGCGCAGGTTCTCGAGGAGCGTCACGCCCGGCGCGAGCGATGCCAGGCACGCCCGCACCGGCGTCATGTCGTAGCGAGGGTCCGGCGCCCCCTTCGGCCGGCCGAGATGGCTGCACGCCGTGACCTTCGCGCCGTTCATGAGCAGCCACTCGAGCGTCGGGAGGGCGGTCCGGATGCGAAAGTCGTCGGCGACGCGGCGGCCGCCCGGGGCGGCCGGGTCCTCTTCCATCGGCACGTTGAAGTCGACGCGTACGAGGACGCGCCGGCCCCGTACGTCGGGGAGGTCCTCCAAGAGGGGGAGCCCCGAGGACGGGGAGGTGGCGGCAGCGGCGGTCACTTCGAGCTCGAGGCCTCCGGCGCGCCCACGATGGTGACGAGGTCGACGAGGCGGTTCGAGTACCCCCACTCGTTGTCGTACCAGCCCTGCACCTTCACGAGCGTCCGCTCGTCGAAGGGCTGGACCATGGTGAGCGGCGCGTCGAAGGTGCACGACGCGGGGCTGCCCACGATGTCGGAGGAGACGATGGGCTCTTCGCTGTAGACGAGGATGCCCTCGAGCGGGGGAGAGGATGCCGCTCGCGCGAAGGCGGCGTTCACCTGCGCGGCGGTCACCGACGCGCCAACGACGGCGGTGAAGTCGGTGATCGAGCCGACCGGCACCGGGACGCGCAGCGCCTGGCCGTCGAGCTTACCCCTCATGGCTTCGAGGACCGCCCCGGTCGAGCGCGCTGCCCCGGTGGAGGCTGGCACGATGTTGACGGCCGCCGCGCGCGCGCGACGCAGGTCCTTGTGGGCGAGGTCGAGGAGGTTCTGGTCGTTCGTGTAGGCGTGCACCGTCGTCATGAGCCCGGTCACGATGCCGAACGCGTCGTCGATGACCTTCACCATCGGGACGAAGCAGTTCGTGGTGCACGACGCGTTCGAGATGACGAAGTGGCGTGAGGGGTCGAATTCGGCGTCGTTCACGCCCACCACGAAGGTCGCGTCGGCATCGGAGGACGGGGCCGAGATGACCACGCGCGACGCACCCGCTTCGAGGTGGACCGCGGCGGTGTCCCGTGAGGTGAAGCGCCCCGTCGACTCGAGCACCACGTCGACGCCGAGCTCCTTCCACGGCAGGTCTGCGGGATCGCGCTCCGCGAGCACCTTGATCCGGCGGTCGCTCACGACGAGCTCGTCACCTTCGACCGCGACGCGTGCGTCGAAACGGCCCTGGGTCGAGTCGTAGCGGAGCAGATGGGCGTTGGTCTCGGGCGAGGTGAGGTCGTTCAGCGCGACGACCTCCACGTCCACCGAGCGGTCCACCACCGCCCGCACGAATTGCCGCCCGATCCGCCCGAACCCGTTGATCCCGACCCGTACCGTCATTCCGCCACGCTCCTCGTCCCTCGTCGGGTGGCCTTGTCCTCCCGTTCTACGCCCAACTCGCCCCCCTTCCGCGCGTGGGAAGGGCCCGATCCCGACGTGCCCGATGCCAGCAGATCCGACAGGGCCGCCGCCAGTCTGACTGGGTCGTGGACGAGGCCGTTCGGGCCCGCGAGCGGCCGCGCCGCGGCCGGGATCCCGACGTCCCCGACCTCCATCCCCGAGGAGGGGTCGAACAGGACGACGTCGACGTCGACCCCGTGGCGACGGAGGGCGGCGAGGTGGTCGGCGACCCGGTAGCCCGTCGTCTCGGGGTCCTGGGGCCGAAGATTGCACACGTAGACGCGCTGGGCCGCCGAGGCGGAGACCGCGCGGGCGATCCCCTCCACCGCAGCGGCGGCGAGGATGCTCGTGTACAGCGAGCCGGGACCGATCACGATCTGGTCGGCCTCCTCGATCGCCACGAGCGCCTCGGCCGGAGGCGTGCAGCCGTCGGGGACGAGGGAGACGCGTTCGATCCGTCCGGCGTTCGACACCGCCACCTGGCCGTTCACCTCGCCCGCCCCGCCCACGGCCTTGAGCACCACCCGCTCGACCGTTGCGGGCAGGACCCGCCCGACGGCGCCGAGCAGGGCGGCCGTCTCGTCTATCCCCGCGACGAGGCCGCCGGCCGCTTCGACCATGCCGGCGAGCACCACGTTGCCGAGGGCGTGGCCGGCGAGGTCGCCCTCTGCGAAACGGTGCTCGAAGGCCGTCGCGAGCACCGAGCCTTCGGCGGCGAGGGCGACGAGGCACTTGCGCAGGTCGCCCAGTGCGACGACGTCGAGCTGCTCGCGCAGCCGTCCGGTCGATCCGCCGTCGTCGGCCACCGAGACGACCGCCGTCACCTCGTCCGCGTAGCGGCGTGCGGCGCGCAGCGTCACCGCGGTCCCGTGACCGCCTCCGAGCGCGACGACGCGGCTCACGCGCTCTCCCGTCCCGTGGTCTGTGCTCGTTTCCCCGGACGCGCCCTGCGACTCAGGACCCGACCCGCTGGTTGTACCGGGCGATGATCTGGTCGATCTGGCTCGTGGCATTCGAGAGCGCCTTGGCGGGGGCGACGCCGCTTTGGAACATGGACTCCTCGGCGCCCAGCTCGGCCGTCCGGACCTGTGTGTAGGGCCCGAGGACCGCGCCGGCGGTGGCGGGGGTGTTCGCCCCCTTGACGAGCTGCTCGTACGCCACCTTGTACCCCGGCTCGGCGCTCCACAGCGCCTTGACGGTCGCCGTGTGCGCCGAGGACTTGCGGATGGGGATGTAGCCGGTCCCCTTGGCCCAGGCGGCCTGGCTCGAGGTCGAGTCGAGGTAGGCGATGTAGTCCCAGGCGGCCGCCCGGTCGACCGGGGACTGGCGGTTCGAGATGTACAGCGCCGAGCCGCCCACCTCGATGCCGCCGCGGGTCTTCGTGCTGTAGACGGGGAAGGGCGCGACCCCGAGCTTCACGTTCGGGTACTTGCCGGTCGCGAGCACCGCCTCGACCGTCCCGAGCACGGCCGTCGTGTCGATGGTCATCGCGTACTTCCCCGACCCGATGCCGAGGAGGTTGTCGTACTCGGCGGACCCGGTCGCGAGGTTCGTCGTCGCCTCACCCGACTTCACCATGGCGTCGAGCTCCGTCCAGATCTTCTTCGCGACCGGGGTGTCGAAGACCGCCTTCGTGGCTCGCCGTTTCCGCCCGTTGCCGTTGTTGACGAAGAGCGTGTTCGCCGACGCGAGCCAGGTCTCGAGGTGCCACGGGTCGAGCTTCAATCCGACCCCGCTCCCGTGGGCCTTCAGGATCGCGGCATCGGCGACGAACGCAGAGAGTGTCGCGGGCGGCGAGGTGATTCCGGCCTTGGCGAAGGCGAGCTGGTTGTAGATGAGTACCGGGCCCGAGACCGCGAAGGGCATGCCGATCTGCTTGCCGCCCAGCTTGTACGCGGAAAGGACGCGCGGGATGAAGTCGGAGGTCTTGTAGTGGGCGGACTTCATGCAGGACTGGACGGGGGTGACCGAGCGGGAGTCGTAGACGCCCTGGAGGTTCGTCTGTGTCAGCTGCACGACGGAGGGAAGCTGGCCGTTGCTGAGGCCGGCCTGGTATTTGATCCACGTTGTTGTGTAGCCGCGCTGCTGGACGAGCGTGACGTGCACCTTGTGCTGGGAGGCGTTGAACGCGGACGTGAGCGCCTGAAGCGTCTTGCCGTTGGCTGTCACCATCGACTCCCAGAAGCTGAGTTCGACCTTCCCCTTGTGCGAGCCGAGCAACGACGGGCGGCACGCCGCCCCGCTCGAGGCCGCCGGCGAAGCCGAGGCCGTCGTGGCGGCGATGTCCGTCGAGAGGGCGGTCGTCCCCGCGAGGGCAAGGAGCGCTCCCGACGCGGCGAGCGCGCTGCGGACCTTTCCAGCGGCACGGATCGGCGGCACGGGGCCAGCCTGCCACCTGGGGGGCATCGCCGCGCTCACTTGACCGCGCCGCCCGTGAGGCTGCGGACGAGCTGTTTTTGGAAGACGACGAGAAGGACGAGGAGCGGCAGGACGGCGAGCACGGTACCGGCGAGCGCCACGTCGGCGTGGCTGACCTGGGTGCCGGCCAGCAGCTTGAGGCCGATCTG
>DAIRCY010000027.1:17835-19391 GCA_036796435.1 Acidimicrobiales bacterium | reverse complement strand
ACGTAGGCGCCCGGTGCCGGCAGCCGAACCTGCAGCACCACCGTGCCCGCCAGCGTCACTGGGATGTCCTGGATCTGGGTGGCCGCGAGCTGCTTCAGGCCGATCTGGACCGTGCGGACGTTGTTGCCGCTGCCGGTCACCACGAGCGGCCACAGGTACTGGTTCCACGCAGCGAGGAAGGAGAAGACGCCGAGGGCGGCGAGGGACGGGCGCGCGAGCGGCACGGCGACGCGGGCCATGAAGCGGAGGTGCCCGTAGCCGTCGAGCGTCGCGGCTTCCCGCAGGTCGCGTGGGATCTGGAGGAAGGCCTGGCGGAGGAGGAACGTCCCGAACCCGGTCGCCAGGAACGGCACCGCCAGACCCTGGAACGTGTTGTACCAACCGAGCGCCGAGATCGTCTGGGTGTTGGTGACCAGGGTGACCTCGAAGGGGATCATGAGCGTCGCGAGGAAGACGACGAACAGGGTGCGGCGAAACGGGAACCGCACGAACGCGAACGCGTAGGCGGCGAGCACCGACGTGACGAGCTGCCCGCACACGATGAGGCCGGTCTGGATGGCCGAGTTCCGCAGGTACACGGCGAGGTCCCCCTGGTGCCACGCCACCGCGTAGTCGTGCCAGACGGGATGCAGCGGGAAGAGGGGCGGGGGCCGCTCGGCGAGCGCGCTCGGCGGAAGGAGCGAATTCACGACCGTCAGGTAGAGAGGGGCGAGGACGACGACGGCGCCGAGGGTGAGGAGCGCGTAACGCGCGACGGGGCGCCAGCGGCGCCTTCGCTGGGATTCGAGATCGCGCTCAGCTCGCATAGTGGACCCGTCGCTCGATGAAGCGGAGCTGGAGGAGCGTCACCCCGAGGGTGAGCAGGAACAGGACGATCGAGAGCACCGCCGCCTGGCCTGGTGTCTTCGCCACCTCGATGGTGTTCAAGATGTTGTAGACGAGCAGGTTCACGTGCTCGAAGGCCGCACTCGAGTAGCCGATGAGGATGTCCACCTGTCCGAAGGTCTGGAAGGCGTAGATCGTCGCGACGACGAGGCCGAAGAAGATGGTGGGGGACAGGAGGGGCACGGTCACCCGCCAGAACACCGTCCGCTCGCTCGCTCCGTCGACCCGCGCGGCTTCCAGGACCTCTTCGGGGACGGCCGACAGGCCGGCCGACATGACGATGAACGAGAGGCCGAGGAACTGCCAGACGGCCATCACCGCGATGGCGGGGAGGGCCCAGGTCGTGTTCTGGAGGATCGGCGGGGTCGGGCGCAGCCCGAGGAACGGGAGCAGCCCGACCACCGGGTCCATGAGCGTCCCGAAGACCAGCGCGGAGACGGCCACCGACGAGACGACGGTCGACGAGAAGATCACCCGGTACACCGCCATCCCGCGCAGCCGCCGGTGCGCGACGACGGCGAGCAGGAGACCGCCGAGGAGGCCGGCGGGCACCACCATCACGACGAACAGGACCGTCGAGCCGAGGCTCTGGAGGAAGCCCGACGACGTGAGCACCTGGCCGACCTGGTGCAAGCCGACGTAGCGGCTGGGGAGCCCCGGATACGGCGGCG
>DAIRCY010000027.1:15180-17825 GCA_036796435.1 Acidimicrobiales bacterium | reverse complement strand
GAGCGCGAGCCGGAAGTTGTCGAAGAAGGGATAGAAGACGAAGACGCCGAAGATCGCGAGAGCCGGCAGGACGAGGAGGTAGCCGAGGGTGGCTTCGCGCACCACCCGCGTCGTGCGCCGCTTCGTCCGCGCGGGGGCCGAGGTCACCTGGGCCCACCGAGTCGCAGACCGCTTTCAGCTGTGAACACGTGGACGGAGTCCGGGGTCACCGCGACGCTGACCGCGTCGCCGATGCCGGGGCGGGGGGCAGACGACTCCTGGCGGACGACGAACCGCGTCTCGTCGGCGAGCGCGCAGAGGACGTGCACCTCGGCGCCGAGCAGCTCGACGAGGAGGACGGTCGCCCGGAAGGCGCCGGTGGGCGAGAGGGAGAGGTGCTCGGGACGGACGCCGAGCAGGAGCGAGGCCGCGTTGGCGGCCGCCGAGCTTCCCTCCGGCCCGAGCGGGATGGTCCCGCCGCTGATGCGCGCCGACGGCGCGCCGCCTGCATCGCCCGCGGCGGGGAAGAGGTTCATGCCCGGGCTCCCCAAGAACCGGGCGACGAAGGTGTTGGCGGGCAGGTCGTAGAGGAGCGAAGGAGCGTCGACCTGCTGCAGGAGGCCGCGGTCCATCACCGCGATCCGGTGGCCCATGGTCATCGCCTCGACCTGGTCGTGGGTGACATACAGGGTGGTCGTGCCGAGTCGTGCCTGGAGGGCGACGATGTCCGCCCTCGTCTGAAGGCGCAAGGCCGCGTCGAGGTTCGACAGCGGCTCGTCCATGAGGAACGCCTGCGGCTGGCGGACGATCGCCCGCGCGAGGGCGACCCGTTGGCGCTGTCCGCCCGAGAGCTGGCGCGGCTTGCGCTCGAGCAGCTCGTCGAGACCGAGCGACCCGGCGACCTCGATGACACGTCGGCGACGCTCACCTGCATCCAGGCGCCGCTGGCGGAGCGGGAACTCGATGTTCCGCTCGACGCTCAGGTGCGGATAGAGGGCGTAGCTCTGGAAGACCATGGCGACGTCGCGATCCTTGGGCTCGACATCGTTCACGACCTGGCCGCCGATCACGATCTCGCCTTCGTCGGGCTCCTCCAGTCCCGCGACCATCCGCAAGGCGGTGGTCTTGCCGCACCCCGAAGGACCGAGGAGGACGAGCAGCTCGCCGTCAGCGACCTCGAGACCCAGCTGGTCGACCGCGGCCTTCCCGTCGAACCGCTTGGTCGCCCCCCGGAACACCACCTCGGCCACGTGCCCCCTCCGCCGGCGCCGCGTCGTAGGGCGTCGGCAAACGCGCGCCCGTGGTGACGATGCCACACGGCGCAGGGCGGGAGGCGATCACGTCCACGGGACCGGTAGGGTCCGGCGCGTGCGCGATGCCACGAGCGGGAAGATCCCCCGCGCAGGGGCAGGCGCGATCTGGGTGCTCGACCTCGACGGCGTGGTGTGGCTCAGCGGACACGCGATCCCCGGAGCAGCGGAGGGGGTCGCCTTGCTGCGGGAGGCCGGGGCAGGGGTCCTGTTCGCCACGAACAACTCGTCTCCGACCCTCGAGGAGCTCGTCGAAAAGCTCGGCGGCGCGGGCATTCCCGCGCACGCCGGCGAGATCGTGACCTCGGGCATGGCCGCAGCGGCGATGCTCGAGCCCGGCTCGAGCGCGCTCGTGGTCGGCGACGCAGGCGTGATGGAGGCGCTCGCCGCCAGGGGCGTCCACGTCACCAGGGCCGCCGACGTGGACGGGGGGGAAGCAGCGACACCGCCCGACGCGGTGGTCGTCGGCTACACCAGGCGGTTCGACTACGAGGTCCTCACCCGGGCGGCCGACGCCGTGCGAGCCGGCGCGACGCTCGTCGGCACGAACGAGGACGCCACCCTTCCGACGCCTTCGGGGCCGCTGCCGGGCGCGGGCTCCATCCTCGCGGCGGTGGCCACTGCTTCGGGCGCCACCCCTGTCGTGGCCGGGAAGCCGCACGAGTCGCTGGCCAGGCTGATCGCCGCGCAGGCGACGCCCCCGGCCGCCGTGGTCGGCGACCGCCCCTCGACCGACGGGGCGCTCGCACGCCAGCTCGGGGTCCCGTACGCGCTGGTGCTCACGGGGGTCACCACGCGTGTCACCGACGATCTCGAGCCGTCCCCGGATTACGTGGGCGACGACCTGCTGGCGGTCGCCCGTGCCGCGACGAGCTGAGCGACCATCGCTCGAGATCGTCGGGCGAGACCGTCGGCCGAAAGCGGCCCATTGCCGCCCGAACGCGCTGGCCGATACGGTGGGACGATGGCCGGCAACGAGGGATTCCGTAGGTACTTCGAGGCTGCGGCCGTGCTCGGAGAGATCACCCGGGCCCGGGCGGAGGAGATGGTGAGGGAGCTCATGAGCAGCGGGGACATGGGGCGCGCCCAGGCGCAGGAGTGGGTCGACGAGCTGATGGGCCGGAGCAGGAAGGCCGCCGAGGAGCTCTTCGGTCTCGTCCGCACCGAGGTCGCCAACCAGCTGCAGGCACTCGGTATCGACCCGGAGGACCTCGCGCGTCAGGCCTCGGACATCATGCGCCGCTCCGCCGCGGCGGGTCGGCAGGCAGTGGGGGACGCGACGCCGGGCACGAAGAAGTCCGCGGGCACGAAGAAGTCCGCGGGCACGAAGAAGTCCGCGGGCACGAAGAAGTCCGC
>DAIRCY010000027.1:13928-15080 GCA_036796435.1 Acidimicrobiales bacterium | reverse complement strand
GGGCAGAAAGAAGGCCGCGGGCACGAAGAAGGGCGCGGGCACGAAGAAGGCGCCGGCGAAGAAGGCGCCGGCGAAGAAGGCCGCCGGGAACAAGTCGACGGCGAAAGTGTCCGCCCCCGCGCCCGCGAAGACCTCCAGAGCGAAGAAGTCGGCACCGACGAGGGGAGCCCGCTGACCCACCCGGGCAACCGCCACCGGCGACCGTGAGCGCGCCGCGGCGCCGCCTCGACGCCGAGCTCGTCCGGCGGGGACTCACCGCCAGCCGCCAGGAGGCGCAAGCGGCCGTCAGCGGAGGTCGAGTGCTCGTGAGCGGCGCCGTTGCGGAACGTTCCTCCCGTCTCGTCGGCCCCGGTGAGCCCGTCGAGCTGCTCGGCCCGCCGCGCCGCTTCGTCGGACGGGGTGGCGACAAGCTCGACGCCGCTCTCGATCGTTTCGGCGTCGGCGTGGGGGGAGCCGTCGTGCTGGACGCCGGTGCGTCGACCGGAGGGTTCACCGACTGCCTGCTCCGCCGCGGCGCGGCCGTGGTAGTGGCGCTCGACGTGGGCCACGGCCAGCTCGACCCGTCGTTGCGCTCGGACGGGCGCGTCGTCGTCGTCGAACGCACGAACGTACGCACCCTCGATCCCGGGTCGCTCGCCACGATGGTGGGCGAGGATCGCGTCCCCGTCGACGTGGTGACCGCGGACCTCTCCTTCATCTCGCTCACCGCGGCAGTGCCGGTCGCACGCGTCGGAGCGCCTCTCGTGCTGCTCGTGAAGCCGCAGTTCGAGGTGGGAAGAGCCGAGGCTTCCCGGGGCAAGGGAGTGGTGCGGGAGCCCGACTTGTGGCTGCAGTCGCTCCGATCGGTGGCATCGTCGCTCATCGCCGCCGGAGCGGCCATCATGGACGCCATGCGATCCCCGATCACCGGCGCGTCGGGGAATGCCGAGTTCTTCCTCTACGCGCTCGCCCACGCGGGGACCGGCGGGGAGGCGCGCTCGGGGACCGTCGACGAGCTGCTCGCCGATGCGGTGTCCACCGCGCCGAGTTAGAGGGCACAGACGTGGCGACCGTTGCCATCCTGGTCAACCCGGCGCGGGCCGACGCCGCGCGGCTCGCCGACGAGACGGTCGAGTGGCTCGAGCGGCACGGCCACGTCATCCTGAGCAAGGG
>DAIRCY010000027.1:0-13918 GCA_036796435.1 Acidimicrobiales bacterium | reverse complement strand
GCTGCGCCTCGCACACGCGGACCGGGCGGAGGGAAACGTGCCGGCGGGCGACCTCTCGGGCGCCGATCTCTCAGGGGCGGATCTCGCCGTCAGCCTCGGTGGCGACGGGACCTTCCTCCGGCTGGTGCCGCTGGCGTACCGATCGCGGGTCCCCGTGCTCGGGGTGAACTTCGGCCGGCTCGGATACTTGCTCGAGGTCGAACCGCCGACGCTCTTCGACACGCTCGAACGCACGCTTGCGGACGGCGCGCCGGTCGAGGATCGGCTCGTGCTCGCGGTGACGGTCTCGGGCGGGCTCGCCGCGGCGCCCGGCGACGACCGTTCTTTGGAGGGCGACGGCGTGGTGTGCCCCCCGGGACAGCGGTGGTGGGTCGCGCTCAACGAGATGGTGGTCGAAAAGACGGTTCCCGGTCACATGGTCGCCCTCGCGACGGCCGTCGACGGTGAGGAGTTCCTCTCCTACAAAGCCGACGGGCTCCTCGTGGCGTCTCCGACCGGGTCGACCGCGTACAACCTCTCGGCCGGCGGCCCGGTGCTCGCACCCAACATCCCGGCGATGGTGATGACGCCGGTCGCCGCGCATCTCGCCATCGACCGGAGCCTCGTCCTGCGGGCGGACCAGGAGGCGACGGTGCGCGTGCTGCCGCCGCGACCAGCGGTCCTCGTCGTCGACGGGCGGGAGGCGGGACGGCTCGCTCCGGGCGCCGAGGTGGCCTGCCGCGTGGCCCCCGGCTGGCTCCGCGTCGTCTGCCCCGCCGAGCGGAATTTCGCCGGCCGTCTGCGACGCGCCCTCACCCTCGGGCCCCAGGAGTGACGGCGCGCGCGTGCTGACGGAACTGCACGTCCGGAACCTCGGCGTGATCGGGGACCTCACGCTCCAGTTCGGACCCGGCATGACCGCTCTCACCGGCGAGACCGGCGCAGGCAAGACGCTGGTCGTCCACGCGCTGCAGCTCGTCCTCGGCGGCAGGGCGGTGCCCGGGCTCGTCAGGGCCGGCGCCGAGGAAGCGCTCGTCGAGGCGCGCTTCGAGGTCGTAGGCGAGGCGCGCTTCGAGGTCGGAGGCGAGGCGCGCTTCGAGGTCGGAGGCGAGGCGGGCGCCGGGGGTGCCTTCGGGCCTGTAGCCGACGACGGTCCCGATCAGCCGGCCGTCGACGGGGAACGGATCCTCGCCCGCTCGGTGCCGGCCTCGGGCCGCTCGCGCGCGTGGGTGGACGGCCGGATGGCGCCCGTTGGCGCGCTGGACGAGGTCGGCGTGGGGCTCGTGGACATCCACGGCCAGCACGACCAGCAGTCCCTGCTCACTGCCGCCGGCCAACGTGGCGCGCTGGACGCCTACGCCGGGAGCGACCTCGCGCCGCTCACCGACGCCCGACGCGCGCTCGCCGACGTCAAGGCGAGGCTCGCCGCGCTCGGCGGCGACGAACGCGAGCGGGCGCGCCAGGCAGACCTCCTGCGCTACCAGGTGGCCGAGATCGACGCAGCCGGGATCGAGGACCCCGGAGAGGACGCCGCGCTCGCCGAGCTCGAGCGCCGGCTCGCCGACATCGAGGCGATCCGTGAGGCGGCGTCGGCCGCAGTCGCCGATCTCAGGGGGGCAGACGGTGTCGCCGGGACCGAAGGAGGAGCCTCGGGCTCGCTCGGCAGCGCCATCGGACACCTGTCGTCGCATCCGTCGATCGAGAGGTGGGCCACCCGGCTCCGCGGGGTCGAAGCCGAGCTGGGAGACGTGGCCGGGGAGCTCCGCGACGTGGCCGAGACCTGGGAAGAAGACCCCGCACGGCTCGAAGAGATCCAGACGCGCCGCCGGCTGCTCCAGGGGCTCCGCCGCAAGTACGGCGAGACGCTGGGCGACGTCGTGGCGTTCGCCGACGCTGCGCGGACCTCACTCATGGATCTCGAGAGCAAGGAGGCGGAGGCCACCGCACTGGAGGTCCGCCGCGAAGCTGCCGAGCTCGCGGTGCACGAGGCCGAAGCCCGGCTCCGCGCGACGCGTGCGGCAGCCGCCCCATTGCTCGGCGCCTCGGTGACCGAGCGCCTGCGGGCCCTTGCGATGCCGGACGCCGAGCTGTTCGTGACGGTGGGCGAGGACGGAGCAGGTGACGCGGTGCAGTTCCTCCTTGCCGCCAACCGAGGAGAGCCGGCACAGCCCCTCGCGCGTGTGGCGTCGGGGGGCGAGCTCGCTCGGACGATGCTGGCCCTGCGGCTCGTGGTCGACGGAGGCGCGCCCACGATGCTCTTCGACGAGGTGGACGCGGGCGTCGGCGGCGCGGCGGCACTTGCGCTCGCCGAGGCGCTCCGGGAGGTGGCCACGCGACGGCAGGTGCTCGTGGTCACCCACCTCCCGCAGGTGGCGGCGTTCGCGGACCGGCAGATCGCGGTCAGAAAGGCGGTCGGCGGTGACGGCCGGACCGTCACGACGGCCGAGCTGCTCGGCTCCGACGCGAGGGTCGTCGAGCTCTCGCGCATGCTTTCGGGCCACCCGGACAGCCCGACCGCGCGCGCCCACGCCGAGGAGCTCCTGGCCGTGGGGACCCGATAGCGCGGCACGCTGGACCACCGAGGAGCGCCGCTGTGGTCCGCGGGCGGGGCCGGGCGTCCACCACGTGCGGGCACGCGCGCGACTAGCGTGTGGAGGTGCACCTCCAAGTCCAAGGAGTAGGCCGCGTCCGCAGTGGCGGCGGCCGTCCGGTTCCGGTGCATCCCTCGCCCCCCTGCGGCGTGCTGCTCGGTCGCTGCAACGGCCGACGGTGCAAAGACCTACGACGCCAGGAGGAGGGCGTGATCCAGTGAGCAAGTTCGTCTTCGTCACCGGTGGGGTGTCGAGCTCACTCGGCAAGGGCCTCACCGCCTCGTCGCTCGGCCGGCTGCTCAAGTGCCGTGGCCTGAAGGTCACGATGTGCAAGCTCGACCCCTACATCAACGTCGATCCCGGCACGATGAACCCGGGAGAGCACGGCGAGGTCTTCGTTACCGAGGACGGCGGCGAGACCGACCTCGACCTCGGCCACTACGAGCGGTTCATCGACGAGAGCCTGAACCGCAACTCGAACACGACGACGGGCTCGATCTACTCCTCGGTCATCTCCAAGGAGCGCCACGGCGTCTACCTCGGCAAGACCGTGCAGGTCATCCCGCACGTGACCGACGAGATCAAGGACCGGGTGATCCGCCTCGCCCGAGAGGACGTGGACGTGGTGATCGTCGAGATCGGCGGCACCGTCGGCGACATCGAGATCGTCCCGTTCGTGGAGGCGATCCGTCAGTTCCGCAGGGACGTCGGCCGGCAGAACGTCTGCTACGTCCACCTGACCCTCGTGCCGTACCTCGCGCCGTCGGGCGAGCAGAAGACGAAGCCGACGCAGCACTCGGTGACGGAGCTTCGGAGCCGAGGCATCCAGCCCGACGTGATCGTGTGCCGCAGCGACAAGGACATCTCGAGCGGGCTCAAGCGCAAGATCTCGCTGCTGTGCGACGTCCCCATCGACGCGGTGATCTCCGCCATCGACGCGGAGAGCATCTACGAGATCCCCCTCGTCCTCCACGAAGAAGGGCTCGACGCCGTCGTCTGCGAGATCCTCGGGATCGACCCGGCCGAGCACCCGATCGCGCTCGCTGACTGGGAGCAGCTCGTCCACCGCGTCCGGACCGCAGAGCGTGTGATCCGTATCGGCGTCGTCGGCAAGTACGTGAACCTGCCCGACGCGTACCTCTCCGTCGTAGAAGCGCTCCGCCACGCGGGATTCCACCACGGCGTCCAGGTGCAGCTCGACTGGATCGACGCCGAGATGGTGCCTGACCTCGTCCCCGGCGAGCGGCTGCACGGCCTCGACGGCATGGTGATCCCCGGTGGCTTCGGAGAGCGGGGGATCGAGGGCATGGTCGCGGCGGCGTCGTACGCGCGAGAGCACGGCATCCCGTGCCTCGGGCTGTGCCTCGGCTTGCAGGTGATGGTGGTCGACGTCGCGCGTCACCTCGCGGGCCTCGACGGCGCGAATTCGCGCGAGTTCGACTCCCGCACGCCCCACCCGGTGATCGACCTCATGCCCGACCAGGCCGACGTCGTCGACAAGGGCGGGACGATGCGTCTCGGTTCGTACCCGGCGATGCTCGCCCCGGGATCCCAGGTCGCGGCGATCTACGGCGCCAGCGCGGTGACCGAGCGGCACCGGCATCGCTACGAGGTGAACCCGCGGTACCGGGCCCGTCTCGAGGCCGCCGGGCTGCGTTGCTCGGGCACCTCGCCCGACGACCGGCTCGTCGAGTTCGTCGAGCTCGAGGGCCATTCCTACTGGATCGGGACCCAGGCCCACCCCGAGTTCAAGAGCCGCCCCGACCGGCCGCACCCGTTGTTCAGGGAGCTCGTGGGGGCAGCGCTCGACCGTGCCGAGGGCCGCGAGCCACGGCTCATCGACATCGGCGACCTCGACCCCGTCGCCTGAGCTCGGTGGGCGGCACCTCGCCGCCGGAGTCCCCGGGCTTCCGGCGTATCGCCGAGAGGACCCGGTTCGAGGGCCACCTCTTCCGTGTCGCCACGGTCACCATGGCCGACCCCGACGGCGAGGAGTTCGAACGAGACATCGTGCGCCATCCCGGCGCCGTGTCGATCGTGCCCTCCCATGGCGATGGGACGGTCACGCTCGTCAGGCAATTGCGCGTCTCTGTGGGAGAGACGGTCCTCGAGGCGCCGGCGGGGACCTGTGACGTCGTCGGAGAGGAGCCGGCGGAGACCGCCCGGCGCGAGCTCGAAGAGGAGGCCGGGTTCAGAGCGGGTCGCCTCGAACGGCTTGGAGCCATCTACAACTCTCCGGGGTACATCGACCAGCGCACCGTCGTCTACCTGGCGACCGAGATGTCGCCGTGCGCGCCGAGCCGAGCGGGCACCGAGGAACGGTGGATGTCGACCGAGCGCGTCGCGCTCGCAGACGTGGAGGAGCTCGTCGCGCAGGGCCGGCTCCTCGACGCGACGACGATCGTCGGGCTCCTGCTCGCCCGGCGCGCACTCGAGCGCGCCGCGTCCGGCGCCGGGTAGCAGCACGCCGGTGGCGCGGGCGCTCAGCAACGACGCAGAGGAGTACCTCTCCTGGCTCGCCGTCGAACGCGGCCGCTCGGCGAACACCCTCACGGCCTACCGGCGCGACCTCCGCCACTACGAAGAAGCGCTCGAGACGTGCGGACGCACGCCGCTCGACGCGCGGCCCGAGGACGTCGAGCGCTACGTGGCGGGCCTTCGCGGGGCCGGCCAGGGCGCAGCGTCCGTCGCGCGTGCGGTGTCCTCGGTGCGCGGGTTCCACCGGTTCCTCGTCGACGAAGGCGACGCCGCCAGTGACCCGACGGCGGATCTCGAGACGGGGAGGCTGCCCACGCGCCTCCCGAAGGCGTTGAGAGAAGACGACGTGGCGCGGGTCCTCGAGGGGATCCCGGGTGACGACCCGGTCGCCCGCCGGGACCGCGCGCTGCTCGAGCTCCTCTACGGCACCGGCGCGCGCGTCTCGGAGGCGGTCGGGCTGAACCTCACCGATCTCGCGGGTGGCGACGGGCTCGTCCGGCTCTACGGCAAGGGCTCGAAGGAGCGGCTGGTGCCCCTCGGGAGCCACGCCGCCCGCGCGCTCGCGCGCTGGCTCGACCCGGGGGGGCGGGACGTGCTCTCCCCGGAGCGGTGGAAGCGCAAGGGTGACGCCGAGGCCGTCTTCCTGAACACCCGCGGGACCCGGCTCTCGCGGCAGGGTGCGTTCGCGGTGGTGCGCGCACGCGGTGCAGCGGTCGGTGTCGAGCTCGCGCCGCACGCGTTGCGCCACTCCTGTGCCACGCACATGCTCGCCCACGGAGCCGACGTGAGGGTCGTCCAGGAGCTGCTCGGTCACGCGTCGGTCACGACGACGCAGCTGTACACGAAGGTCACGAGCGACCACCTCCGCGCAGCGTACGAGGCGGCCCATCCGCGTGCGGGGCGCTAGAGGAGCCGACGGCTTCGCGTCGGACGGGCCCGGTGCCGGGGGGTCGCACCCGCGGCATCGTGGCGACCAGGGCGTCCCGCATACAGGTTGCAGACGTCTGCGACGTGACCCGGGGCCGCCGGGGCGGTACCGACGTCTAGGCTCCCCCCATGGCCGGTGATGCCGCCGCGGAAACGGACGTCGACTACCGCGGGCTCCTCGAGGCCGAGCGGGCGGATCTCCGCGCCCAGCTCGCTGAGCTGGGCTTCGGCGAAGAGGGCGGCCTCAAGTACGACTCGAACTTCGCCGACACGAGCCAGGTGACCGCCGAGCGGGGCGAGGCCGAGGTGCTCGCCGGCCAGCTACGGGAAGCCCTCGCCGAAGTCGAAGCGGCGATCGACCGGCTCGACAAGGGCACCTACGGCGTCTGCGAGCGCTGCGGCCAGCAGATCGGGCCGGCTCGTCTCGAGGCGAAGCCTGCGGCACGTCGCTGCATCGCCTGCGCCTCGAAGCAGTAGGGCGTTGAGCGCCGAGCCGCCCTCGGCACCCGAGGACCCGTCCCCGCCGCCTTCACCCGGGGACCGTCCCCCGTTCGATCCGAGGGCGTACCCGCCTCCGGGCTATCCGCCGTCCCCCGGAGCGCCGCCACCCGGAGCGCCGGCCACCGGAGCGCCGCCCTATGGAGCGCCGCCCTACGCCCCGAACGGCCGGCAGCACGCCTTCCACACACCGTACGTGGCGCAGCGGCCTCCCGGCGGTGGGGGAGCGCCCGCGTCACCCCCCGGGCGCCCGGGTGGCTCACGCTCGCTCGTCTGGCTCATCGTGCTCGTCGCCATCGGCGCGATCCTCTACCGGAGCCACCGCATCACATCGACGGAGATCATCGTCTTCTGCGCGCTGATTCCCTCGGTGATGCTGCACGAGGTCGCCCACGGGGTCGTCGCGCTGTGGTGCGGCGACGACACCGCCAAGCGCGCCGGCCGCATCAGCCTCAACCCGATCCGCCACGTCACACTCCTGGGGACGATCATCGTGCCGATCATCACGGTGCTCGCAGGGGTCGGCTGGTTCGGCTGGGCGAAGCCGGTCCCGGTCAACGTCAGCAGGCTGCGGAGCCCGCGCAACCAGGGCGTCCTCGTGGCGCTCGCCGGGCCACTGACGAACATCCTCCTCGCCGCGATCTGCGGCGGTGCCTTCTACCTGATCTTCGCGGTTGGACACGTCGGTCCCGTCGTGACATCGCTCGGCGCGCGGATCCTCTTCTATGCAGGCTTCATCAACTTGTGGGTGGCGTGCTTCAACCTCATCCCCATCCCGCCGCTCGACGGGTCGGCGCTCATCGAGCGGCTGCTGCCGAGGTCGTGGTGGCCGGGCTACCTTCGCCTTCGCCCCTTCGGGATGATCGTCATCATCGGCGCGCTGATGCTGATGTCGTTCGCCCACACGAGCCCCATCCAGCGGGTCGTGACAGATCTCCTCACATGGTGGGCGCACCTCGTCCACGCGGTGTGAGCGCCCACTACGGCGTGAGCAGGCCGACCGCCTCGGCGGCACGCGCGTAGGTGGCCGCAGCGATCTCGTGCGCCCGCGCCGCCCCCGCCGCGAGCACCTCGTGGACGGCGCCGGGGTCCGCGGTGAGCTCCGACGCCCGCTTGCGCACGGGCGAGAGCAGCTCGACGAGCGCGTCGGCGAGGTCCTTCTTCAGGTCCCCGTAGCGGTCGTACTTCCCGGCGATGACGTCGGGCGTGTGGCCGGTCGCGGCGCCGAGCAGCTCGAGGAGGTTCGCCAGTCCCGGCTTGGCGACCGGGTCGTAGCGCATCTCGCCGTCGGTGTCGGTCACCGCCTTTCTCACCTTCCGCTCGATGTCCGCGGGGTCGTCCAGGATGTCGATCGTCCCGACGGGTGAGTCGACGCTCTTGGACATCTTCCTGTCCGGGTGCTGGAGGTCCATCACCCGTGCTCCCACCGTGGGGACCGCAGCCTCGGGGACCACGAACAGCTCGCCGTAGCGGTTGTTGAAGCGCTGGGCGAGGTCCCGGGCGAGCTCGAGGTGCTGGCGCTGGTCGTCGCCCACGGGCACCCGGTGCGCCTGGTAGACGAGGATGTCGCCCGCCATCAGCACCGGGTACGTGAACAAGCCGACCCTGGCTGCCTCCTGGGCCTCCGCCTTCGCCTTGAACTGGGTCATACGCCGCAGCTCGCCCATCGTCGCCGTGCACTCGAGGAGCCAGGTGAGGCGCGTGTGCTCCGGGACCTGGCTCTGGACGAAGATCGTGGAGAGCTCGGGGTCGAGCCCCACCGCGAGCAGGTTCACGGCCGCCTCGAAGGACTTCTGGCGGAGGTAGGCCGGCTCGATCTCCTCGGTGAGGGCGTGCAGGTCCACCACGCAGTACAGCGGGTCGTGGTCGTGCTGGTCGGCGACCCATTGGCGGAACGCGCCGATGTAGTTGCCGAGGTGGAAGTCTCCGGAGGGCTTCACGCCCGAGAGCACGCGCTGCATGGCTGGTCATGGTAGGCGGGGGGGGGGGGGGGGGGGGCAGGGTGATGGACCCGTGCCCGCGGGTCGTATCGATCGTCCGGCGTCGCCGGGTGGCATGCTTTCGCGATGCAGAAGTGCGGGGGGTGCGGCGCCGAGAGTCCCGAGTCCGCCCGGTTCTGCGGCGATTGCGGCGCCCCGCTCGAGCCGGCGTGCCCGGCGTGCGGCGTGACTCTCGAGCCGGGGAAGCGCTTCTGCATGAACTGCGGTGCTCCGCTTTCCAGTCCAGGCGTCTCCTCGGCCCCAGGCGGTCCCGCGGCGCCGCGTGAGCCGGTCGCCGAACGTCGAGTGTGCTCGGTCCTCTTCGCGGATCTCGTCGGCTTCACGCCGCTCTCCGAGCACCGCGACCCCGAGCAAGTCCGTGAGCTGCTGTCCCGTTACTTCGAGGTGGCCCGCCAGGTCATCGCCCGCTACGGCGGCGTCGTGGAGAAGTTCATCGGCGATGCGGTGATGGCGGTGTGGGGTACCCCGGTCGCGGACGAAGACGACACCGAGCGCGCGGTGCGGGCCGCACTCGAGCTCGTGACGGCCGTGTCGGTGCTCGGCGGCGAGGTCGATGCACCGGGACTCGCCGCACGGGCCGGGCTCGTCACGGGCGAAGTGGCGGTGACCCTCGGCGCGACGGGCGAGGGGATGGTGGCCGGGGACGCGGTCAACACGGCTGCGAGGGTGCAGGCCGCGGCCGAGGCGGGCACCGTGCTGGTCGACGACGCGACCCGCCGGCTCACCGAGCAGGCCATCGCGTTCGCCGACGCCGGCATCCACCAGCTCAAGGGCAAGGATGCACCCGAGCGGCTCCACCGGGTGCTGCGGGTGCTGTCGGGCATCGGGGGCAAACAGCGCGCCGACGGGCTCGAAGCGCCGTTCACCGGGCGCGACGTCGAACTGCGCGCCCTGAAGGATCTGTTCCACGCGTCCGTCGAGCGGCTCACGCCCCGCCTCGTGGTGGTCTCCGGACCGGCCGGTGTGGGCAAGTCCCGCCTCGGCTGGGAGTTCGAGAAGTACATCGACGGGATCGCCGACACGGTGCTGTGGCACCGTGGCCGCTGTCTCTCCTACGGAGAGGGCGTCACGTTCTGGGCGCTCGCCGAAATCGTCCGTCAGCGCTTCGGCATCGCCGAGGAGGACTCCCAGGACGTCGCCGCCGCGAGGCTGCACGAGGGGCTCGTCCGCTACGTCGAGGACCCCGCCGAGCGCGAGTACGTCGGCGTCCGGCTCTCGCGTCTGCTCGGCGTGCCCTACGCGAGCGAGTCGAAGGTGATCCTTTCGACCGAGGAGCTGTTCGCGGGCTGGCGGCTGTTCTTCGAGCGCCTCGGCCAGATCGTGCCGGTCCTCCTGCTCGTGGAGGACGCACACCATGCCGACGAGAGCCTCCTGGCCTTTTTCGAGCATCTCGTCGACTGGACGAGGGACCTCCCGATCTTCGTCGTGCTCTTCGCACGCCCGGGCCGCGACGCGCTGGACGGCGGCTTCGCGATGGGACGCAACCGCTCAGCGCTCACGCTCGACCCCTTGGACGACGCGTCGATGGCGACGCTCGTCGACTCCCTCGTCCCCGGCATGCCCGATGACGCCCGCGCGGCGATCACGGCCCGAGCGCAGGGCGTTCCGCTCTTCGCGGTCGAGACCATCCGGTCGCTCATCGACCGGGGCGTCGTCGCACGCGACGGCGACAGCTACAGGCTCACCGGGTCGCTCGGTGACCTCACCGTGCCGGACTCGCTGCATGCGTTGCTCGCGGGGCGCCTGGACGCGCTTCCCCACGACGTCCGCGCGATCGCGGCGGCCGCGAGCCTCGTGGGCACCAGTTTCCCGAAGGAGGCGGTCGTCGCAGTCTCAGGCGGGGACGGTGCGACCGTCGAGGGCGCGCTCGCCGAGCTCGTCCGCCGCGACGTGTTGCAGGTCTCGGCGGATCCGCTCTCACCCGAGCGCGGCGCGTACCACTTCAGCCAGGAGATGCTGCGGCAGGTCGCCTACGAGACGCTCTCGAAGAGGGACCGCAAGGCAGGGCACCTCGCCGTCGCCCGGCACCTCCGGAACACCTTCGCCAACGACGGCGAGGAGATCGCCGACGCCATCGCACGGCACTACCTGGACGCACTTGCGGCCGCGCCGGACGACGCCGACGCCGCGGACATCTCCGCGACCGCCCTCGACTTCCTGGTCCGAGGTGCCGAACGTGCCGAGCAGGCCGGTGCGCTCGGCCGTGCGGCCGAAGGGTTCGAGGCTGCGGCGTCGATCGCGCCGCACGAGCGCGCCCCTGGGCTCCTCGAACGGGCGTCCAGGGCCGCCAACGACCACGGCGACATCGAGCGGGCCGTCGCCCTCGCCGGTGCGGCGATCGATCGCTACGTCGCACAGGACAACCCGCGCGGCGTCGCCCGCAGCCGCGTCCTGAAGGTGGTCGCGCAAGCAGGGCTCCGCCGGACCGACGGGGATCTCGCCGAGCTCCTCGCTGCCCTCGACGTGCTGCGCGAAGACCCCGACGTGGACACGGTGCGAGCGCTGCGGGCCCTCGCGCAGCACGCCACCTTCACCGGAGACTTCCACGAGGGCATGCGTGCGATCACAGAGGCGCTCGCCCTCGCCCAGGCGCTCGGCGTCGCCGCCGACGAGCTCGCTCCGTTGTTCAGCTCGAAGGGGATCGCCGCCTCGGTGGCGAACCGCGGCGCGGAGGCGGTGGCGTACTTCGAGACGGCTGCACAGCTCGCCGAGCGGGCGGGCGACTACCGGCTGTTCGCGATCGCCCAGCTGAACCTTTCGAACGAATTCGCGGCGACGGACCCCGCCGCCGCGGAGCGCGCGGCGCGCTCGGCGCTCGAGCACGGCCGGCGGACCGGCGTGCGCCGGGTGCTCGGCACCTCGGTGGCCAACCTCGCGATCGCGCTGCTGGAGCAGGGAAAGTGGGTCGAGGCCGACTCGGTCGTGCAACGCACGTTGACCGAGGACCGGCTGGAGGAGCCGGTCCTGCGGTGGATGGCCGGGGTGCTCGCAGGGCTCCGTGGCGACACCGCGAGCGCAGCCGGATCTCTCGGCGCGTTGGGCTCGTGGAGGAGCCAGGACGTCCAGGCGCGCTCGTCGATCGAGCTCCTGGCCGCGATCGTCGCGACGTGCGAGGGCGACCACGCCCGGGCGATCGAGCGGTCGCTCGAGGTGCTCGCAACCCGGGTCGAGCTCGGCCTGAGTTACGAGACCCAGCGCTGGGCGTGGCCGCTCGCCGCCCGCGCGGCGCGGCGGCTCGGCCGTGCCGATGTGCTCGAGGAGCTCGCCACCATGCTCGACGCGTACCCCGCCGGACACGTGCCTCCCGTCCTGCGCGCCGAGCGGGCGTTGCTCGAGGCGCTCCGCGCCGCGGACGTGCACGAAGCCGGGGCGGACGACCTGCTCGAGCGGGCGATCGCAGGGCTCCGTGAGGCGGGGAATCCCTACCAGCTCGCTCACGCCCTCGCCGACGTCGCCGAGGTGCGCGCCCGGCAAGGCGGGGACACGGCCGCGCTGCTCGAAGAGGCAGACGAGCTCGCCGCCAACTTGGACTGCCCGCCACTGCGGGAGCGCGCGCACGGCATCGCGCCGGTCGCGGCGCGCTGACCAGCAAGGACGACCATGCGCCGCCGGCGGGAAGGCGGTTGGTAACGTCGAACGGGTGACCGCCGTCGTCACAACGCCCCTGCAGCCCCTCTCCGGGCCGTCGCCGCACGTCTCGACCCCCGCCTTCGAGGGGCCGATCGACCTGCTCGTCCACCTCGTGAACTGCCACGAGGTGGACATCTTGGAGATACCCCTCGCCCCGGTCGTCGACGGCTTCGTCGAGGTGCTGCGGGAGCATCCCGAGACAGTGTCGCTCGACGCGCGCTCGCACTTCCTGCTGATGGCAGCGATCCTCCTCGAGATCAAGTCCCAGCGGCTCCTCCCGGGTCCCGACGACGTCGATGGGGACGAGGAGCTCGCCGGCTGGGAGGAGCGCGACCTCCTCTTGTCGAGGCTGCTCGAGTGCCGGGCGTACGCGGCGGCCGCGGACGCCTTCGTCCTCCTCTCCGAGCACGCGGCCCGCTCCGTCGCACGTGAAGCAGGGCTCGACGACGGCTTCGTCGTGCACGCCCCGGACCTGCTCGCCGGGGTGACCCCCGTCCGGCTCGCCCAGGCGTACCTCCGGGCGACCGCAGAGCGACCTGCGCCGCAGGTGGACCTTTCCCACGTCACCGTGGACACGGTCACGGTGTCAGAGACCGTCCAGGACCTCGCGGGGGCGCTCCCGGGCCGGGGCACGGTCTCGTTCAGGGAGCTGACCGCGCACCTCGCCACGCGGATCGAGGTCATCGTGCACTTCCTCGCCCTCCTCGAGCTGTGCAAGCTCGGCAAGGTGCAGCTCGGCCAGGCCGAGCGGTTCGGCGACCTCGAGGTGGAGTGGGTCGGGGAGGACCATCCGATGGTCGAGGCGCTCATCGGCGCGGACGAGTACGAGGGGTGACCGCCGCGGTGGGGGCCGGCTCTTGAACGAGGCCGCATGAACGAGGCAGAGCTCATCCGCGCCATCGAAGCCGTCGTGATGGTGGCGGTGGAACCCGTCCCACCCGGGCTGCTGGCCGAGCTGGTCGAAGAACCGGTCGACCGGGTCGAGGCCGCCTGCGAGCGGCTCGCCGGCTTCTACCTCGAGGAGCGCCGCGGCTTCGTCCTCGCCCGGGTCGCCGGCGGCTACCGCTACCAGACGCACCCGGACCTCGCCCCCTACGTCGAGCGCTTCGCCAACCGCGACGTCTCGCACCGCCTGTCGACGGCGGCCCTCGAGACGCTGGCGATCGTGGCGTACCGCCAGCCGGTCTCGCGCGCCCAGATCGGCGCGCTGCGGGGGGTGAACGCCGACGGCGTGGTCCGTCTTCTCGAACAGCGCGGGTACATCGTGGCGGTGGGCCGCGCCGACGGCCCCGGCCAGCCCATCATGTACGGCACCACCGACCTCTTCTTGGAGCGCCTCGGCCTCGACAACGTGGCGCAGCTGCCGCCGGTCGAGGACTTCCTGCCGGGGGTGGAGGTCGCCGCCGAGCTCGAGGAGCGGCTCCGGCCGGGCGGCGCCGGGACTCCTGACGTGGCCGCCGGGACATCCGCGGCCGGCACCGGCACAGCCGGCACCGGCACAGCCGACACCGGCACAGTCGGGGCCGGCGTCGATGCCTCGGGGGACTGAGCGGCCCCAGCCCGCGGCCGCCCCCGACGGGGAGCGGCTCCAGAAGGTCCTCGCCCGCGCAGGAGCGGGGAGCCGGCGGGTCTGCGACGACCTGGTCGCCGAAGGGCGCGTGACGGTCAACGGCGCGGCGGCCCACGTCGGCCAGCGTGTGGACCCCCGCGTCGACGTGGTGGCTGTGGACGGGGTCCCCGTCCCGGTCGCTCCTGACCTCGTCTACTACCTGTTGAACAAGCCCGCCGGCGTCGTGACGACCGCCTCGGACCCCG
>DAIRCY010000026.1:24432-29612 GCA_036796435.1 Acidimicrobiales bacterium | reverse complement strand
CGCAGGTTCCCCGTCGCCGACCCCGGCGGCGAGGCGGACCTGTGGCTCGAAGGGGCCGGCGCGCCGGGAGAGCCCGGCACGCAGCACGCGGACCACTGGTGGACGCCGAAGCACCGGGCCCGGCGGCAGCGCCCGGTCGACGGCGCTGCGCCAGAGCCGAAGTGAGTGCCCTTGCGCGCGCGCTGCGCGCGCTCGCCGGCGCGGGCTTCCTCGTGCTCGCGGGCACGGCGTGCAGCGCGTGCTCCCTCTTCGGTGGGGGAACGGCGGGCGCGTACCAAGAGTCGGTCTTCCACCTCTCGGTCGGGCAGTGCCTGGTGCCGCCGAAGAAGGTCCAGGCGGACCTGACGTCCATCGAGGTGGTCTCGTGCACCACGAGCCACACCCAGCAGGTGTACGCGCTCGTCCACGACCACGCCGGCAACACCTATCCCACGCCGACGAAGCTCAACGCCTTCGCCAACGCGGCGTGCCTCGACCGCTTCGCGGCCTTCGACGGCATCCCCTACCAGCGGTCGAAGTTGTACTTCACCTACCTCCTCCCGTCGGTGCGCAGCTGGGCCGACGGTGACCGCACCGTCGTCTGCGTCGCAGAGACGGTGGGGCATCCCCTCACCAAGTCGTTGAAGGGGGCGCGGCTCTAGTGGCCTCGACGCTCGCGGGCGAAGAGCCGGGCGCGGTCGCGGGCACGACGAAGCCGACGAAGCCGACACGGCGGCCGTCTGCGTCCCGACGGCATCTCGGCGGACGGCTCGCGGTGGTCGAACAGCGGGTCCATGCGGCCGTGGCCCGCCAGCGCGCGACGACCGAAGCGAGCGACCCGTGGCCCGGTCTGTACGTCTCAGACGCCAAGGCCGAGCGGCTGCTGAAGGCGAAGTCGTCCCTGCCCGACCTCCTCGAGAGCGAGGTCGGAAGCGGCACCGTCCACGACGCGGACGCCGACTTCCTTCTCTCCGAGATCGAGGAGGCCGCCGACGAGGCCGAAGCCGCCGGGGAACGGCTCCGCCTGCGCGCCCTCGAGCGCCGTTTCGGCCTCGACGCCCGCGCGCTCGACGTCTTCGTCGTCGCGGTCGCCCCGGAGCTCGACCGCCGCTTCGAGCAGCTCTACGGCTACCTGAACGACGACATCACGCGGCGGCGAGCGACGGTCGGTCTCGCGCTCGAGCTCGCGGGCCTCCCGCTCTCTTCGCTGGCTGCGAGGGCGACGCTCGGCTCTGGCAGCCCGCTCGTGCGCGGCGGCCTCCTCACCGTCGAGGGCGACGACCGGCCGTGGCCCGGCCGGGAGCTGCGAGTGCCGGACCGGGTCGTCGCCTGGCTGCTCGGCTACGACGAGCCGGATCCCGTCGTGGGCTCGGTGGCCGAGACCGAGCCGGCCCCCGTCCCGGGTGCGGCCCTTCCCGACCCCGCGTACCGGCTCGGGCGCCGGCTCGCGCGGCACCGGGGGATCGTCTACCTGCGTGAGGCACCGGGCGCGTCGGGCAGGTGGCTCGGCACGACCGCATGGTGGGCCGCCGGGTCGGCGGCGCTCGTCTGCCACCTGGACCGGCTCGCCCACCAATCGGCGGTCGCCGACACCGTCCGCGCTGCGGCGCGCGAGGCGGCGCTGCAGGACGCCGGCCTCGTGGCCGGGCCGATCGACGCGCTCGAGGGCTCGGTCGCTTCGGTGGTCGAGGCGTGCACCCGGGTGCCGGGCGGGGCCGTTTTGCACGGACGTGGGCCCTGGGACGCGACCTGGAGCCGCATCACGCCGATGGTCCTCTCCGTGCCGCGCCCGCGCTCCGAGGACCTCGCGCCCCACTGGGACGACGCGCTCAACGGCGCGCCCGTCGCAGCAGAGCTCGACCCCTCGTCTGCCACGTCCCAGTTCCGCCTCTCGCCCGAGCAGGTGAAGCGCGCCGCGGAGGTGGCGCGCGGCCACGCGGAGCTCGAGGACACCCCGATCGACGCCGCCGCGCTGCGCGCCGGCGCGCGGGAGCACAACAACCCCGGCCTCGAGCACCTCGCGCAGCGCATCGAGCCTGCGGTCGGATGGGACGACCTCGTCCTCCCCGACGCCATCGCGGCGCACCTTCGCGAGGTCGCGGCGCGGGCCAACAACCGTGAGACCGTGCTCGGTCGGTGGGGCATGCGCCCCGGGGGCCGACGCGGACGCGGCGTCGTCGCGCTGTTCTGCGGGGTGTCGGGGACCGGCAAGACGATGTCGGCGGAGGTGCTCGCCGGCGAGCTCGGGATCGACCTCTACATCGTCGACCTTGCGAGCGTCGTCGACAAGTACGTCGGCGAGACCGAGAAGAACCTCGAGCGGGTCTTCACCGAGGCCGACGGTGTGGGCGGCGTGCTGCTGTTCGACGAAGCGGACGCGCTGTTCGCCAAGCGGTCCGAGGTGCGGGGCGCCAACGACCGGTACGCCAACGTCGAGGTCGCCTACCTGCTGCAGCGGATGGAGCGGTTCGACGGCCTCGCGCTGCTCTCGACGAACCTGCGCGCCAACATCGACGAGGCCTTCGTCCGCAGGCTCGACGCGGTCGTGGAGTTCCCGATGCCCGACACCGACTTGCGCCGGACCTTGTGGGAGCGGAGCCTCACGCCGGCGGTGCCGCGTGGCGACGACCTCGACCTCGACTTCCTCGCCGCGTCGTTCACGCTGTCGGGCGGCAACATCCACAGCGTCTGCCTCAGCGCGGCCTACGTCGCCGCCGAGAGCGGCCAGCCCGTCACCATGGCGGTCGTGATCCGCTCCCTCGCCCGTGAGTACCGCAAGCTCGGCCGCCTGTGCACCGAGTCCGAGTTCGGCCCCTACTGGCCGCTCGTCTCGGACTGGAGCTGAAACGGGAGGCGCCGCGGAGGCGCGGTTGGTACAGTCGCCCGAGGTACGCGGCGCGCCGGGCGACGGGGCCGCGGGGAGGGGGCTGACGTGACGGACATGATGACCGTCCAAGACCGCGGTTCGAAGGGCGCCTGGAAGTCCGGGGTCGTCTCCGGCAAGGAAGGGACAGTCAATCCCCTGCTCGGGACCCAGCGCCAGGTCGGGAACAAGAAGACCGGCGAGCTCCTCGGCGGCAAGAAGAAGGAGGCGAAGCCCGGGGAGGTCACCTCGGACCAAGCGACCTCCGCCTTCACGAAGCTCGCCCCCGTGGTCGACGTGATCGTCCCCAAGGCGGGGGACGCGGGCTCGCTCACAGCCAAGCTCAGGATCCCCGTCAAAGGGGCGTTCGTCGGCATCCAGGTCGGCGCGACAGTGCAGCGGGGCAACGCCGGGACAGTCGTGCTCGGCGTCACAGCCAACGTGATCGCCGGCGCCACCATCGGCATCGCCACAGCGACGTTCCAGCTCGGCGCGTACCTGCAGGTCCAGGGCCGCGACGCCAAAGAGGCGATGGTGATCGTCTCCTGGGTGCTCTACCGCCAGCTGGCCGAGTCCAACGCCCCGCGCGAGGTGGAGCAGGCGTGGTTCGGCGACAAGAAGGGGACGGCCGAGCAGTGGGACGCCCTCGTGCAAAAGACGCTCTTTACGAAGGAGACCGGCAACTGGGCCGAGGTCGGCGGGCAGATCGGCGGCAGCGCCTCGATGGGCGTGAACACAGTCGCCACAGTCGGGGTGTCCGGCAAGCTCCGCCTCGGCCGCCACTACGACTCCGACTCGATCGAGCGACGCAAGGGCGCCCAGTCCACGACCCAGAAGTTCACCTCGATGCTCGGCATCGACCGAGGTGCGCAGGCGAGCCTGGGCGACCGGGTCTTCACCGTCATCGGCCAAGCCACATTCAAGGTGGCGATCGCCTCCGGCAGCCTCCAGGTCACCGTGCAGGTGCGCCAGGAGAAGGACAAGAGCACAAAGAACAAGGAGAAGGTGAAGTACACCGTCTCCAAGATCACAGTCACAGGCACCGCGCAGGTGAAGGGCATGGGCCTCGTCGCCGGCACCCTCGCCCGGGGGAAGGCCGTCCAGAGCCTCCTCATGAAGGTCTGCACAAAGGCGGAGTCGGCGGGCGACAAAGCCAAGAAGCAGCTCAAGTCCGACAGGGGCAAGGACGTCGGCGAGGCGATCGAGGACCTCGACGACTACACGGGGGCGATGACAATCGCGTCGCAGGCGGTGTCGAGCCTGACAACACTCACAACAATCTTCGGCCTCACAGTGACAGGCCGGATCCACATCAGCGGCGGCAAGACAGGCGACACAGCCTCGCTCAAGGTGGCCTTCGAGAAGATCACCGCGATCACAGTCAACGCGGGCGTCTTCTCGCTCACAGCGAAGAAGACCGAACGCCTCGCCTCCATCGAGTACACAAAGGGCAAGTGGGTCCTGCACCTCGGCGAGATCCAAAAGGAGATCGGCAAGGCGAAGAAGAAGACAGGCACCACAGGCAAGTCGACGACCTCGAAGCCCGGGACAAAAGGCACAGGGGGCACAGGCGGCAAAGGCGGCACAGCGACACCGTGAGCATGCCGACCGCAGAGATGCCGCAACGGGTGGTCGACACGCTCTTGAAAGCGACGGGCGGCGCCGCCACCGCGGGCGAGGTCCCGGGCGGGCTCGCCGCGATCGAGGGCACCGTGGAGCGCCGGGGCATGAGCTGGAAGCTGCAGATCGTGTCGTACCCGGGCGAGGTCCTCGTGGCTCGCTCCTACATCCGCGACGCGGTGCCCGAGGACCGCCGGGACGCCGCCGCCATCTTCGCCAACCGGGTCAACTGGGCGCTTCTGGCGGCAGACCTCGAGGTCGACGCCAACGACGGCACCGCCCGGGTCCGCACGACCCTCGTCCCGCAGGGCGCGCTCGTCTCGTACCCCCTCGTCGAAGGGCTGCTCGGGCCGAACATCGGCACCGCCGAGGTCCTGTTCCCCGCGCTCATGTCCGTGGCCGCCGGCAAGGAACCGGTGGCCGCGGCAGAAGAAGTGCTCGACGAGATCGAGGAGGAGGGGATCGACCTCGGCCTCCGGTGACCGAGCTGCACCCTCGGTTGGTCCCGCACCCGCCGGCGGGGCCCCGGTAGCCTTTTCGTCGGGTCCCATGCCCATCCTCTCCGAACCCCTTGGCCGGGTGCTGGGGAACCGCTACCGGCTCGTGGCGGCCCTCGGCAACCGCGCGAGCGTCCGCGTCGAGAGCGGCCAGGCACTGGCGCTCCTTGGCGCAAGCGGCTCGGGCAAGACCACCATCCTGCGCGCCATTTCGGGTTTTC